>CAYLHD010000006.1:27604-30128 GCA_964383545.1 uncultured Candidatus Saccharibacteria bacterium
TCCAGTGTTTTATCGAGGAGGGATTGTATCTCCTCTTCCTTTTCGCTATCTAAGTTTTCTCAGCGATGAAGGATATGATGTAAACATCAACCACGGTGACTTGGCTTTTCAGCCCGTTCAAGTATAGTTTGAGAAAAGCGACATTAGGTGGTGCTGTTTAATGCTTCGCTATACTTGTCTAAAGATTTAAGTCCGAATCTTGTCGTATCTTTGCCACTACGGACCCTTTTAGTACCATTAATTGTTGGAGAACTAACCTCAACCTTTCAGCAAAGGGTTCTCCTTATGTAGTTTGAACTGGGCTCGAAAGCTTTTATCTAACAGTACAGAGGTTCAAACGTTTTTGTGAAGAAATTGATTTTTAAATGTTTTAAACTTTTTTTTGAAAGTAAGTTACTAATTGAAAAACTTTTTCCTCTTTATTAGTTAAATCAACTAACTTTCTAATAATAACACAGTCCCACGTAAAGACCGTCTATTTCACTAAAACAAGAAATACGGCTAGGTTCAGACGTATTCTCGGATATCTCCTGGACAACAATAACAAACAACAAAAACCAAATTAAAGAAAAAACTAATAGAAATATCTAAACTTATTAACTCTGATTAATAGCGTTAATAAGCTCTTTAGCGTCTGATATTTCGCTTGTAAGCCCAGCACGGCCACAGAGATCAAGATAACGATTAAACTTCTTTGTATATTGAGATTTATAGAAGATATGGCTAATGCTTTCTCTGAGAGACATAAGCTTTAATATCTGACTTTGTTGGTATAGAAACTGCCCATGCTTGCTCGTACGATTTATAGTAGTTGATTGATAACGAAGTTTTTGGCAATTCCTACATGCAAAAACACCCTTATTTAGATAAAGGGCGTTGACTCTGTTCCCACAAGCACAAACTAAATATGACCTAGTACCAAAAGTTAACTCTTCTTCTGATAAAAGGATCCTTTGAGATTCTATACCAAAAGCCACTACGAGATAGGTTCCCTCTTCTTCATATTCTATATGGTAATCAATAACAGAAGGCCTTCCATTATGATTGGTATTTAAGAAACCCTCTACAGACTTTCTTTCTCTAGCTCTATGTAGGTCTTCTTTAAGAAGTTTTGTGCTTAGGGCAAATGTGTTTTCTATTAAGTTCATCTAGTAAGAATAACACAGTCCTATTTGCTTACTCACTAAATAAACTATTTTTTCTTTTTATAAACTTTGTTAACAATGAAGTAACCTGCAACCAATGCCAATACTATAATGATAATCCAAATACTAGTTGATCCTGTTGAGCTGTCACCTATTGAAGCTGTTTGAGATTCGGCTAGAGTTGTCTGATCGAGACTCTCCTGTTGATTAATTTCTTTGTCTGGTGTTGAAGTTGTAGCTAATGTATCCTCCATTCTTAATGGAATTTTCGTTGCTGGAGTTATAACATTTAATGGTGTTGGATCAGTATTAGTTCTAGGTGTTTCAACTGGTTTCGGTTGAGGAGTAACTACTGGTAAAGCATTAACCGTGTAACTACTTGCTACCGAAGCTGTACCAGCTGACACACCAACGCCCGCTAATTTAACGTCTGAGAAGCTAATAGAGGCTGCTCCAACGTTTCCTGTGGCAGATAACACTGTGAACAGCGTTGTGTTTGTTATAACACACCCAGGAAGACCTATTGCGAAATTAGGGCTTGAGCAAGTTGGTACTGTTATAGCCATTACACCACTTGCTACAGTTATACTCTGGCAGATCAGATCGTTAAATACTACCGTTCCTTGAACTGCACAAATCTTGTCGCCAGAGGTTCCAGCTATTACTGATGTAGTAATATTTGTTCCAGCGTTAACTGTTAATAAGGATGGAGAGGTATATAAAAAATTACCCGCAGCATTTACCGTTCCAACAAACCCAACAACAGACAGAAGGATTACTGTTGATAATATGATTTTTGTTTTTATGTTTTTCATGTTCATAATTTTAATAATTTTAATAATTTATATACTCCAGTTTGCCATTAATACGGAAAGATCTAATATATCAACCTTACCATCTTGATCTAAGTCAGTAGATAAATCAGCTCCAGTTTGTCCCCATTGAAACATCATCAAAGAGAGATCCAACACATCAACCTTACCATCTCCATCTGCATCACCATTTTCGTTTATTGTTCCTACTGAAAAAGTTGCTGAAAGTGTGTGAGCAGTGGTAACATCGCTAAATGTATAAGTTGCCACTATTCCGACAGAAACTCCATCAACCATCACATCGGCAATCTGGTAACCAACAGCTGGCGTGATAGTATATATTTGACTATCTCCTCCATAAGAGACAGATCTTGGACCATTCGGGCTTATCGAACCGTTTGTTCCAGCTGAAGCATTAATCACAAAGTAAGATGTTCCACCACCGCCACCTCCGCCACCAGAAGGTGCTGGAGTTGAAGGTACTGGGGTAGGAATAGCAGTTTGAGTATATGTAGCAAAACTAGTAAAATGTTTAGTCCAAATTACTAAATCAGAACCAACATCTAT
>CAYLHD010000007.1:0-14215 GCA_964383545.1 uncultured Candidatus Saccharibacteria bacterium
GAAGCATCTCTTTTATTTGAGAATCTATGGAAAGAACCTGTCTTTCTTCTGATTCAATTGATTTACGAGCGTAGAGGCAATATTTTACTTTAATCGTAGGAATAGCTATTTTTTCACTCAAAGTTGTTTTTAAGAGGCTTTCTATCTGCATACCAACACAATACCGCTATGGTTTAGGAAGTCTAGGTTATTTGTTGGTAAGTATCACTTATGTAAGTTTAACAAAATAAATTTGCCTTAATAAATAAAATGTATTGCTATTTCTCAATAAAAGATGTATTTTTAAATATAGGTAGTCCTTTAAAATAATGCTAGTATAGGAAAGGAGGTTGGCTAAAGATGAAAAAAGATAACAAAAAGAAATCCACGAAGAGTATTAATCTGACTATTTTTCTTGTTAAACAGAAAAAAAGAATCACTGGAAAACTTTCTGTCGCAGGAGCTGAGTGCTAACTCACCACGGAGATGGCGGTAGAATTTATTTTTTACCGCCATTTATTTTTTGAAGGAATATAAAATGGAAACTAAAAATAATTTTTTTAAAATGTCTTCTAAATTCGTTTTTAAAAGGCATGGGGAAGATTTTTATTTCATTGACATAACAGACAGCTTAAATAATAGGTTCATTGTTGGTAAAGGAGCTGAAAAAGTACTATTTCCTTTACTAAAAGGGAAAAGTAAAGAGGATGTGGCTTTGTCCGTAGGAGTTGATGAAAAATTGATTGAAGAATACGCTTCTTTATTGATTAAGGAAAAAATATTAAAATCTTCTTCTTGTTCTGTTAGTTCTTCTAACCGTTGCTTCAAAATCTTTCCATCTATTGATACTTTGGATGTTATGATTACAAATAAGTGTAATCTCTCTTGTCCACATTGTTTTCCTGATAGTGGAAAAATTCATTATGATGAAGTTGATATAAAAGTTTGGATTGATGTATTTAAACAAGCAAAAAAATTGGGTGTTTTTGGTTTAAATATTTCAGGTGGAGAACCTTTTTTATCAAAAAAGTTGTATAAGATTTTAGAATATCTTCAGTCTGAAAATTATTTTCAAGTAAATTTGAATACTAACGGAACAATTCCAATAGACAGTTATTTAAAGATTATTTCTAAAACAATATCTCTTGTTCAGGTTAGTCTTGATGGAAACACTAAAAACCATGATTTTTTTCGTGGGCAGAAAGGAAGCTTTGATAAAGCTGTTTGTACGATAAAAAAGTTACTATCCTATGGTATTGAAGTAGGTGTAGCTTTTTCCTTAGGTGCAAACAACCTTAATCAATTGGATGAAGTTGTATCTGTTTGTAAGGATTTAGGTGTTAAGCATTTAAGTATTGGTTTCATAAAATCAGCAGGAAGGTCTCTCTGTAATAACTTAGCTATTAACTCAATTTCTTTGTCTAAAGATAAATTTATAGATAAAATGTTAAGTAAATTCTTAATTTTAAAAAGATTAAAAGGGCTCGAAATTTCCTTCCCTTTTGATTTTAGTGGAGAAAAAAATGAATTAATAACTCCAGAAAGTTTAATATGTGGAGGAAATATAATTCAATCCATGGCGATCACCCCTAACGGTAATACTACTCCTTGTGGAATGCTCTTATCAAAAGAATTTTTTTGTGGAAATATCAAGGACTATAAAATTGAGGATATTTGGTTGTCTGAAAAAATGCGAAGTTTTAGACTGTTTCCTCTAAAAAAAGTTCCTGGATGTTGCGATTGCGATAAAATTCAATATTGCGGTAAACCTTGTTTGGTTCAAATGTTTAGTACTGATAACAACCTTGAATTACCTGATACTGGCAGATGTTTAATTACTGAGAAAATTATTTCTCTTGTCAATAAATGACAAAATCACGCGAATTTTAATTCTAAATTTATATTCGCGTGATTTTATTTTTTAAAGTATAATAAATTATTATGAAAAATAATGAAAACTGGTGGAAAGAGACATTTTCTGAAACTTACTATTCTTTATGGAATCATGAAGAGAGCAGTTCACCTAATATAAAAAAAAGAAAAAATGAGGGCTTAGATTTTTTGACTTTGTTAAATTTAAAAAAAGGTTCTAATCTTTTAGATTTGGCATGTGGTCCAGGTAGACATAGTATTAATTTAGCTCAAAAAGGTTTTAAAGTTACAGGAGTAGATTATTCCTCTGCTGCACTAAAGATTGCAAAAAAACTTACTAAAGTAAATGATGTTTCTGTTACTTTTTTAAAAAAAGACATCAGACTTTTGGATTTGAAACAAAAATTTGAAGCAGTTTTCCTTTTGGGAAATTCTTTTGGTTATTTTATAGATAAGGATAATAAAAAAGTTATAAAAAATATAGCAAAACATTTAAAAAAAGACGGGTATTTTATTATTCATACCCTGAATCCTTTACAGGTTATTTCTGAAGATGAAAAAAACAAAATTTCTGAACATAAAATTTTAGGAGGAAAGTTAAAGATGAAATTAATTTCATTTGATCCTAATACTTTTGTTAGAAAATCTGTTTGGGAAATAACAAAAGACGGAGAAAAAAAGAATATGGATGTAATCTTACGTTTATATACAGTACCAGAAATTAAAAGAATGTTACTAGAAGAGGGTCTTGAAATTAAGAAAGTTTTTGGTTCTCTTGATTTGAGTCCTTATGTTACAGATAGCCCCTCCTTGATTATTCTTGCTAAGAAAAAATAATTATTTAATTTTTACAAATTTTGTAGAGTAGGTGTTTTAATTTTTGTATAAAATATAATAGCTGGAATTATTAAAATGGCTAGAATTAAAATTGATGTTTGTCCATTGTAATATTTTGTTATAAATCCTCCTAAAATAACTCCTGAAAAAGCCGCTAAACCAAGGGTTGTGGCTTGAAGAGATCCTAGGGTAGCTCGTATATTTGAAGGAATCCCTTTTTGAAAAAAAGTAGAATTCACTGGATTGAAAGCATCCTCTAAACTGTTGTGAGTAAAAATAAACAAAATAGCAAAGATTGGACTCAAAATAATGCTAGCGGAAAGATATAAAATAAATTGTGCAATATAAACAAGAATTAGATATGTTTTTTGTTCCTTAAATTTTTTTGATATTCTCATAGCTAATAAAGGAATAAAAATTCCCACAATAGCCGATATTGAATAAACTATACCCCAATAATTTTCTTTTAGACCTGAATCTAAAAGATACTTCTGTATAGCAACACTACCAATTCCAACCAAAGTAATAGTTGCAAAAAATTCTCCTAATATAATATTTCTAGTATTTGAATGATTGGTAAAGAAACTAAATCCTTTTTTTAAATTAATTTTAAATTGATGGAATTTAGAGTCTTGAGTTATTTCCTTTTTAAAATTTTCTTTGGTAAAAGATAGAATAAGTAGAATAGCAAAAACAATAATAAAACGAAATATCCAAATAGCTTGATTGTCTGAAAAGGATAGAAGTAGAGTTGATAATACTCCTGCCAAAACCATTCCGAAGCTATAAAAACTAGATGAAAGAGTGTAGAAACGATCTAAATAATCTTCTTTTGAATTTTCAGGCATAAGTTCAATAGCCCAAGCATCATCTGCTCCAGTGCTAAAGGTTGTTAAGATTCCCCATAAAATAAATAGTGGGATAAGGAGTAAGTAATTGTTAGTAAATATTATTCCTAGTATAACTAATAATTCCCCTAAATTACCTGTAAGAACAGAAAATTTACGACTAAAAGTGTCAGCAATAACTCCTGTAATTAATTCAAAAAAGATAGGCAAGAAAAAAAGAAGAGAAAGTAAAGTGGAAGCTTTGAAGAAATCAATTCCTTTTTCATTGAAATATATAAAGAAAGTTATGCTTGTAATAAAACAAGCTCCTCTTAGAAACTTATAAATAAAAAATGGCCAAAATTCAAGCATTATTTTTCTTTTTTGTAGATACATAGAATTTTTTATTTAAATCAATTAAGAATAAGTATTTAATTAGTGTTTATTATAACAAAATTCAAAAAATTGAACATTGGTTTTTTATTCTAAAAATTCTTCAGAAGAAACATTAACTAACTCAGAAGCGCTTTTACCACTTTTTTTCATATAATCTCTAACTAATTTAAAACCGATAGAATAACCTGCCCATTTTGGAATTTTAGGACTATTATCACCAAAGAACCAAGTTCCATAATCAAAATCTTTAGAAAATAATTCTTCTGAATTTGGGTTTAAATAAAAAGCAGATTCTTCTTCACTTAAAGCCATAGACCAAGGATAAGGTTCTCCCCCGTTTATTTCAATATCAAAGTGATCAGCTAATCCTTCGGTAATAAAAGCTTCTAAGAGAGTAGCTTCACTCCAAGAAAAATATATATTTCTAACACTATGATGTACTTCGTGGCTTAGAGTTCTTTTGATTTTGGTTTCTATATCTTTCTCAATATTCTTAAAGTTAGGGTTTATGTGAATTTGTATTAAATCGGAATCACAGGATCCTCCAAGACCAGTTTTAGGAATAGTTAACTTTGAATTATCATCAATAATAATCTCTAAATTAGGAATTCCTAGTTTCTTTTCTATTTCAACCAAGACTTCTTTGATAGCTTTTTTTATTTTAGTTTTAAAGGATTCAGAAAAGTTATTTTTATGTTTTATCTTTATCTCTGATTGCATTGTTTAATTATAGCAAAAAATAAATATAATACGTGGTTCTTAATTATTAATATTCTATTTCTCGTTCAGAGTCACATTTAGTGGGTTTTGTATCTACATACCTACACAGTACTGCTGTGGTTTAGGAAGTCTAGGTTATTTGTTGGTAACTAAATTACCCTTATTTTTCAAAAATTTCTTTGAGGACTGATTGCATTAGCATTTGTGCATTCTCTTTACTATTTTTTATTTCTTGTTCTAAAATATGTCAGTTCCAGTTAAAGGAAAAGAGGGAAGATACACTAATATTAATTGGGATGAATACCAACATTCTAAGGATATAATCGGAGAATATGGTATTTATAAGCATTTAAATCATTATCATGAATATACTCCCAAGTATATTTTGAGACAGTCTGAAAATACTGTATAGGTGTCCCATTTGTCTCATTTTGATTATAATAATTTGCGACCCACACACATCAGACAACAATCAAAAAAAGTGCTAAGATAGCCTTATAAGGCTTGAGGTGGTTATTACTTAACCCGAGTGGCCCGCATTAATAAAAAGCAGGATATTTTTTATCCTGCTTTTTATTAATTTTGAACAGGGTTCGAACCGAGCGAATACATTTTTCTGGAATGTAATGGAAGAAAAGTATGAGCGAGTGGAGGTTAAGGGAGTGAGATATTTTGTGAGCTTGCGAAATAAAATATCCACGAGAGTGACCGAATCCTGTCCTCTCCGCATTAATAAAAAGCACTAGTTTAAAATGTAAATTAGTGTTTTTTCTTTACACCTTTTCTTTTCTATTTCATGTTTGTTTATCCACAGTCTTTTATGTTCTTTTAATGTTAAAATAAGAGCAGTTTTAATATAATTTTCTCAAAAAAATGGTAAAAAAGACAAAAAAGGTGCTAAAAAAGACAAAAAAATCTAATTTTGTTAAAAAAATTCAAAAAAGAGGTGGTTTAATTGTTGATTTTGATTTGGATAAAATTGCTCATGCTGTTTATAAAGCTATGTTGGTTACAGGGGAAGGTTCTGAAAAAGAAGCTAAGTTAATTGCTAATAAAGTTTATCTTGATTTGGTTAAAATTTCTAAACAATTTAAAACATTTGTTCCTAATATTGAAGGAATTCAAGATTCTGTTGAAAAAGCTTTAATGGGGAATAACTATATTAAAACATCTAAAGAATATATTATTTACAGAGAAGAAAGGGCTAAATTGAGAGAAAAAGGAATTAAAGTTCCAGAAAAAGTTCGGAAACTAACAGAAGAAGGGAGGAAATATTTTAAAAATCCTTTAGCTGAATTTGTTTATTATCGTTCTTATTCAAAATGGATCGATGATGAAGGAAGAAGAGAAACATGGATAGAAACAGTTGACCGATATATGAGTTTCATGAAGGAAAATTTGGGTAAAAAATTGAAAGATGCTGAGTATGCTAAAGTTAGAAAATTTATTTTAAATCAGCAATCTATGCCTTCGATGAGATTATTTTGGAGTTCTGGAAATGCAGCTCGTAGATGTAATGCTTGTGCTTACAATTGTTCTTACATAGCACCTTCTAAGTTACAGGATTTTGGAGAGATAATGTATTTATCTATGTGTGGTTGTGGAGTGGGTTTTAGTGCAGAAAGTTATAATGTCCAAAAACTTCCTCAGATAAAAATTCATAATGGTAAACTGAAGATGAGGAAAACTTATGTGGTTAAAGATAGTAAAGAAGGTTGGGCAGATGCTTTTGTTTATGGTTTAAAAACTTGGTTTGCTGGAGAAGACGTTGAATTTGATTATTCAAAACTTAGATTAGCTGGAGCTAAATTAGTAACCATGGGAGGAAAAAGTTCTGGACCAGAACCTCTTAGAAATTTAATTGATTTTGTAAGGGAAAGAGTATTGAAAAGACATGGAAAACGATTAAGTAACTTAGATGTACATGACATTGTTTGTAAGGTTGGTGAAGTGGTTGTTTCTGGAGGAGTGAGAAGAACAGCCTTAATTTCTTTATCTGATTTAGATGATAATGAAATGAGAGAAGCGAAAAGTGGTCAATTTTATATTAATAATGCTCAAAGAAGCATGGCAAATAATTCTACTGCCTACAATGAGAAGCCAACAGCTTCTGAATTTATGGATGAATGGGTAGCTTTGATGAAAAGTGGAACAGGAGAACGGGGTATTTTTAACCGAGGTTCTTTAGGAAAACAAATGCCAGAAAGACGAAGAAAAATTTATGAAAAAAATATAGAAGACTTTGGAATAAATCCTTGTGGTGAGATTAATCTTAGGTCAAAGCAATTTTGTAATCTAAGTGAGTTAGTAGCTAGGCCAGAGGATACTGAAAAAACTTTACTAGAAAAAGCTGAAGTAGCAGCTATTCTAGGAACCTATCAAACTACTTTGACTAATTTTGGTTATCTTTCTAAAGATTGGAAAAATAATTGTGAAGAAGAAAGATTATTGGGAGTATCTATTACTGGACATTGGGATTGTAAAGTTGTGAGAGATCCTAAAGTTTTGCAAAAAATAAGAGATAAAGTTATTAAGACAAACCAAAAATATGCAAAAATGTTTGAAATTACTGAAGCAACAAGTGTTACTTGTGTAAAACCGTCAGGAACAGTTTCCCAATTAGTTGATTGTGCTTCGGGAATGCATCCAAGACATTCTGCTTATTATATTAGAAGAATTAGAATTTCTTCTACAGATAGTTTATTTAAAATGTTGAAAGATCAAGGAGTACCTTATCATCCAGAAAATGGTCAAAATATAGAAACAGCTAACACTTTTGTATTTGAATTCCCAGTGAAAGCTCCAGGTAATATTTTTAAAAATGATTTAACAGCAATGGAACAGTTAGATTTTTGGAAAATGGTAAAGGAAAATTATACAGAACATAATCCATCAATAACAATTTCTGTGAGTGATGATGAATGGTTGAAAGTAGCTAATTGGGTTTATGATAATTGGGATATTGTCGGAGGATTATCTTTTTTGCCAAGAGCAGATTTTGTTTATAAGTTAGCTCCTTTTGAAGAAATTAATAGTAAGGTCTACGAAGAGATGGCTAAGAGGTTTAAAAATATTGATTTTTCTAAAATAGTTACCTATGAGCATGAGGATGAGACTGAGGGTTCAAAAGAATTAGCTTGTGTAGCAGGTCTTTGCGATATTTAAAAGTTTAATTAATATAAAAAATTAAAAGACTCGTTTTAAGCGAGTTTTTTAAGTGTGCGAATGGTAAAAATAGGACTCGGTCACCAGTTCTAATCATTTTAGTTCGTTTCACTCCAAAATAACAAGAACTCGCGACCCCGCTCACGCGTATTTTTCTTCACTTCGTTGCGAAAAATATACTTCTTTGTTTCGAGTCCTACCATTCGCTAAAATACTTTAAACCAAAGCTAGCGCTTTGGTTTAAAGTATTTTTGTGCGAATGGTAGGACTCGAACCTACGACCTCGTCATTATCAGTGACGCGCTCTAACCAGCTGAGCTACACTCGCATTTGAATTATCAGAAACTAGTATATATTATTTTGGTCATTTTTTCCAGAATTTTGCTATAATAATTAACATGGAAAAAGGAGACTTAAAAAACGAATTGGAAATTTTGGAAAAGGAAATGTTGAAAGCTGATTTTTGGGTAGATAAGAATAGAGCTAAATTAGTTATTAAACAGATTGAAGAAATAAAAGGTGAAATCGAAGGAAAGGGTAAATATGATAAAGGTAACGCTGTGGTTACTATTTTTTCTGGGGCAGGAGGCTTAGATGCTGAAGATTTTTCTAGGATTCTTTTTCGTATGTATGAAAAGTTTGTTGAAAATCAAGGTTGGAAGATTTGCTTATTACATAAAAATGAGAACGAGCATCAAGGATTTAGAAATATTACTTTTGAGATACAAGGTAAGAATGCCTATGGTAAATTAAAGAATGAATCAGGGGTTCACCGTTTGGTACGGTTGTCGCCATTTAATGCTAATTCTAAAAGACACACTTCTTTTTCCATGGTAGAAGTTATTCCAAAGTTTGAGAAAGTCGGGGAAGTAGAAATAGATGAGAAAGACTTGAAGACTGAATTTTCAAGGTCCAGTGGTCCTGGAGGGCAAAACGTTAATAAAAGAGATACAGCTGTTCGGATAGTACATTTACCAACAAATATTGCTGTTCATATAGAATCTGAAAGGTCTCAAGCTCAGAATAGAGAAAAAGCTATGGAGATTCTAGAAGCTAAGTTGTTCAAGAAAATGGAAGAAGCTCGTTTAAAAAATGAAGATATTACTAAAATTAGCAAAACTACGAGTATTGAGTGGGGTAATCAGATTCGTTCCTATGTTTTCCATCCCTATCAAGTAATCAAGGATCACCGGACAGGAGTAGAAGTGAGAGATATAAGTAAGGTGATTGAAGATGGAGAATTGGATGATTTTATTGCTTAACTTTTTCTAGGTTATAGGTTGCAACAAAGGCTATAATTTGCTAAACTCTGCGTTATGGAAATGGAAAATAAAAGTGAAACAGTTGATATGGACCAAATCGAAAAGATGTTCGAGGCCGGTGTTCACTACGCTTATAGCAAGACAAAAAGACACCCTTCCACCAAATCTTTTATTTTTGGTAGTAAAAACGGGGTTGAGTTATTTGATTTAGAAAAAACTTCTGTTTGCTTAGATGAGGCTAAAAAATTTATAAAAGATACGCTTTCAGCTGGGGTTGGTAGACAAATACTTTTTGTAGGAAGTAAAAGTGAAGTAAAAGATATTGTTAAAGAAACTGCTGATAAGCTCAATATGCCAAGTGTAACTAATCGTTGGGTAGGTGGAACTTTAACTAACTTTGATGAAATTAAGAAGAGAGTACAAAAGTATGAAAGATTAACTAATGAAAGAGAGAAAGGGGAACTTACTAAATATACAAAGAAAGAGAGACTAAAAATAGATAAAGAAATTCTAAAGTTAGAAAGAAAGTTTGCAGGAATCGTTTCTATGAAGATATTACCAGCAATAGTTTTTATTGTTGATTCAAAATATGAAGAGATTGCTGTAGAAGAGGCTAAACAAAAAAATATTCCAATAGTTGCTTTGACCAATTCAGATTGTAATATTAAAAAAGTTGATTATCCAATTTTAGCGAACGATTCTGTTCGTGCCAGTGTACAATTTTTTATGGAACAAATTGCTCCAGTTTGTAAAAGTGGAGTGCCTAAAACTGAGGTTAAAAAATAAATAGTTAAAGAGAAGTTATAAAGTAGTTTTTTTCTAATATTTGAATTTATGATTACAACAGAACAAATTAAAGATTTAAGAGATAGAACTGGTATTTCTATTATGCAGTGTAAAAAAGCTTTAGAAGAGTCAAATGGGGATACAGAGAAAGCTATTATTGTTTTAAGTAAAAAGAGTAGCCAAATAGCGGAAAAGAAATCAGGTAGAAATCTTGGGTCCGGTGTTGTTCAAGCTTATATCCATGCAGGGGGATCTGTTGGTTCCATGGTAGAATTACTGTGTGAGACTGATTTTGTGGCTAAGAACGAAGAATTTAAAGCATTAGCCTATAATATAGCGATGCAAGTAGCTGCAACCAACCCTGAATTTTTAAAGAAAGAAGATATTTCTGAAGATGATAAGGAAAAAGTTAAAGAAGTTTTTGCTAAACAGATGGAGGAGGAGAAAAAAGATCAGCCAGCTGAATTGAAAGAGAAGATTTTGCAAGGTAAGATAGATGCTTATTTTAAAGAAAAAGTGTTACTTGAACAAATGTACATAAAAGATTCAAGTTTAAGTATCAACAATTTAATTGAATCAGCTGTTCAAAAATTTGGTGAAAAGACAGAAGTGGGTCATTTTGTTCGTTTCTCAATCAACTAATTTCTAATATTTATGTTAATTTTAATATCAATTTCGTCTTTGTCGTTTTTGATTTTGATCACAATGATCTCTTTGAGGTGGTTTAACTGTAGTTTAGGTGAAGGATCTTTTTATTACAAAGTATATAGGAAGAGTGATAGCTATTTAAGCAAACAAGTTTTTTCTTTCAAGGAAAGTTCAAAAAAATATAGACATGGTTTATCTTTTTTTGTTTTTATTAAAAAATTTGCGATTTTCCAGATAATTCGTTTGTATAATTGGTTTATTTTAATTTTAAGAAAAGTTAATTTGAAAATAGAGAAGTTGTTAAAGAAAGCTAGTTTGAAAAAGAAAGGCGAGACAGTTTCTGAATATTTAAGAAATATATCTGATTATAAGGAAAGTTAGAAGAATAGTTTTAAATTTTTTGAAAAAAGTGTATAGTATAATAGCGAAATATAAAAGCCATCTTAGTGAAGGTAGTGGAGTCGAAAGCAACGAAGTTTTCAAAGTTTTGTAAACTAAATAATAGTAAAAGCCACCTTAGCTCAGTTGGTAGAGCAACGGTTTTGTAAACCGTAGGTCGTCAGTTCGAATCTGACAGGTGGCTCAAAAATAATAAGTCCAAAGCAATTAGCTTTGGACTTATTTTTTTCTCCCTAAAATATATAATAAAAAATTGCTAACAAAAAGGTTAGCAATTTTTTATTATGTGCCGAGGGAGAGAATCGAACTCTCACAGGTTGCCCTACACGATTTTGAGTCGTGCGCGTCTACCAATTCCGCCACCCCGGCATTTGTTCAACAGGTTAATGATAACTAAATTTTCCTCAAAAATCAATTTATGTTATTATATAAGGGCAAATTATATAAGTTTAAAATAAACATTAACTATGTCATCATTTCAAAATGATTCTATTTTTTGGATAGAATTAGAAAAAATAAAACCTAACCCTTTCCAACCTCGTCGTGAATTTGATCACCAAAAACTAAATAGTTTGGCTGATTCTATACGTCAATATGGTCTTTTGCAACCAGTTACTGTTACAAGAATTGAGAAGAAAAAAGAAGATGGTGGTTTATTTGCAGAATATGAATTGATTGCAGGAGAGAGAAGATTGAGAGCCTCAAAAATTGCTGGTTTGTTTCAAATTCCTGCTATTATTAGAAGTGAAGAGGATGATGATGGTTTAAAATTAGAATTGGCTATCATTGAGAATTTGCAACGAGAGGATCTAAATCCAATTGATCGCGCTAAAGCTTTCGAACAATTAATTAAAGAGTTTAATCTAAGACATGTAGATGTTGCTAAAAAGGTTGGTAAGAGTCGTGTCTATGTAACAAATACCTTACGTCTTTTAGAGTTACCTGAAGAAATGATGCAAGCAGTGGCTGATGGTCGAATTAGAGAAGGTCATACTCGTCCAATTTTAATGTTAAGAGATAGACCTCAAGAACAAGCAACCTTGTTTAAAGAAGTTATTTATAAAAAATTGTCTGTTAGAGATACTGAGGCTATTGCAAGAAGGATTGCCTATGATAAAGTTAGAAAGAAAGATTTAGCTGTTGATCCAGAATTAGTTGATTTTGAGGAAAGATTGGCTGAGTCATTGGGAACTAGAGTACAGATAGAAAGAAAAGAAGTTGGTGGTAAGGTTATTATAGATTTTTTTACTAATGATGATATCAAAAAGATTATAGATACTCTTCAAAGTCAGGTTAAGCAGGATCCTAATGAGACTTTAAATAATTACGAAGAAAATCATTATGTTGAAAATGCTCCTTTAGCAGAAGAAATTGTAGTTCACGAAGAGGATCAAGAAGAAGAACTTTATTCTCTTAAAGATTTTAGTCTTTAGATAGAAATTAGATTTTGAACAAAATCTGAGTTTAAATAATTTATTTTTTAAAACACTTCACAAACTTTCTTTGCAAAAACACGCATCAAATTTCTCTACCCCAAAGGGGTAGTAAAGAAATTTGTGCTCTGCTCGCCTTCGCTCATAATTTTAGGAAGAACCCAAAATTACTGTTTTCGTTCAGGTTGTGCAAGTTTTTTGCTAAGAAATTTGTTTTGTGTTTTATGAATTAATAATATGTTGAATTTTAAAATAGAAAAACAGCTTGATAAAGAGTTAGGAAGAGTGGGTGTTTTAACTACTCCGCATGGTGTTATAAATACACCAGCTTTTGTAACTGTGGGAACAAAAGCGACTGTTAAAGCTCTTACACCGGAACAAGTTAAAGATTCAGAGTCTCAAGTTGTTTTGGCTAATACCTATCATCTTTATCTTCAGCCAGGGGATGAACTACTAAAGAAAGCTGGTGGTTTACATAAGTTTATGAATTGGAACGGTCCAACCATGACTGATTCTGGTGGTTTTCAAGTTTTTTCTTTGGGTGAGGCTTTTGGTAGTACTGTAAGTAAAATTTCTAAAAAAGGTAAATCACTTGGAGGTTCAACCTCCAAGGATTCTGGAGGTAATTCAGGTAGGTTAATGGATATTGATGAGGATGGGGTTAATTTTAGATCTCATATTGATGGTTCAAGTCATCGTTTTACTCCAGAAAAATCTATTGAGATTCAACATAATATAGGAGCTGATATGATTTTTGCTTTTGATGAATGTACTTCGCCACAGGCTAGTCATGAATATCAAAAAGAAGCATTAAATAGAACTCACCGTTGGGCTGAAAGAAGTTTAGCTCAACATAAGAATTTAGGTGGAGAGAAACAATCTTTATTTGGAATTGTTCAGGGAGGTCGGTTTGAGGATTTAAGGAAAGAGAGTGCTAAAGTTATTTCAGAGATGGATTTTGAAGGTTTTGGAATTGGAGGATCATTTGATAAAGAGGATATGTATACAGCTGTTGGTTGGGTTAACCAAATTTTACCAAAAGAAAAACCCAGACATTTGTTGGGAATAGGGGAACCAGAAGATTTGTTTGGTGGTGTTCAAAATGGAGTTGATTTATTTGATTGTGTTTCTCCAACCAGAATGGCGAGGAATGGAACTCTTCATACTAAGGATGGGAGGATTAATCTAAATAATTCTAAGTTTAAAAATGATTTTTCACCAATAGATAAAGATTGTCAATGTCATTGTTGTAAAAATTATTCCCGAGCTTATTTATCTCATTTATTTAGATCAAAAGAAATGTTAGCTGGAACTTTAGCTTCTATTCATAATTTGTATTTTATTAATAATCTTGTTGGTCAGATTCGACAGTCTATTTTAGATGGTAAATTTTTTGAATTTAAAAAAGAATTTTTAGAAAGGTATTATAAGTAGAGAATTATAACCAATTTTTTTAGGAAGGAGATAAAAATGGTTAAGGAAATAATAAAAATCCCTGTAGATAAATCTACAGGGATTATATTTTGTTTATTTTATTGAACTTCTTTACCGTTGGAGTAAATTATTTGAGCTGCATTACTGTTGTTTATGTTACTAACTACAGTAGAATCTTTTTTAAAGTAAGAAAGTAAGAAAATAATTAATAAAATTAGGATACCTATGATTACAAGATGTAGTGCATATTCGGTTAAAATCTTTTTAATTTTTTTTATCATAGTTTTTAAAATAATTAATTTTTAATAATGTTTTTATTAATAAAATTATAGCAAATTTTAGGAAGTTTTAGCAAAGGTTAATGGTTGAAACAAAAAACCACTCTTAAAAGAGTGGTTTTTATACAGATTAGGCGCGGTTAACGTTTACTGCTTGTGGACCTTTTTGACCCTCAGTT
>CAYLHD010000007.1:14315-29328 GCA_964383545.1 uncultured Candidatus Saccharibacteria bacterium
TACAGATTAGGCGCGGTTAACGTTTACTGCTTGTGGACCTTTTTGACCCTCAGTTATTTCAAATTCTACTGGATCTCCTTCTTTAAGAGAATTAAAATCAGTATTTTGAACTTCATTTGAGTGAAAAAAAAGGTCTTTGTCGCTATCATCGGTTTTGATAAAGCCGTAGCCTTTGTCCATGATGCGAACAATAGTTCCTTTATTCATTTAAAGTAAAAAACTAAAACGATTAATCTTTGGTAAGAATATAAAATATTCTTACTCCTTCAAATACACCTCTAAAGATTAAACCCGACTTAGTTTTCTTCAGTAGTTATTTGATAGGGCTATCTTAACATATTATTAAGTCTATGTCATTTTCGTAAATTTAAATTATCAAAGGATTTATTTAATTTTATATTAAAATAAAAAACACCCTCTACCTAATAAGGTAGAGGGTGTTTTCTTTTGTTAGTTAAGCTTTGTTGATGTCAACTGCATTAAGTCCTTTAGGACCTTCAGCAACTTCAAAAGTTAACTCATCTCCTTCACGAAGTTCGTTGAATTCAGTATTCTTTAACTCATTTGAGTGAAAGAAAAGATCTTTTTCTTCACCTTCTTGAGAAATGAATCCAAAACCACGATCCGTTAAACGAGCGATTTTTCCTGTTTGCATATCTATAAGAAAAATTATTTTGATAAATCACTTTAATTAATTAAAGCAAGGTACTCAAAACAAGGGACTGTACGATAAATTCGACTTAGATTTTCTTACAGCGTATGATTTGATTGGAACAATTGTAACATTTGAAATTAACGATGTCAATCAAATAAAAAACAACATCTAAACAGATGTGTTTTTCTTAACACTTTTAAAATAATGTTTATTTATGTTTCTTGCTGGCTTTCTTTGCCAACATTTCGTGTTTTATTGCAAGACGTTTTTTTGTTTTTTTAGAACGAGACGTCTTTCCTTTTTCTATACCTGTTGCTCTTTTTGCCATATACCAATATTGTACACTATTAGACTTGTTTAGTAAATAAACGTTTGATTTTATATGCTTAACAGTGTAAGATACTTATATTAAATCGCTTCGGCGTTTTTTTATTTGGAAATATAAAATATTGTGGAAATAAGAAATATTGCAATTATTGCTCATGTGGATCATGGGAAAACTACTATTACTGACGCTATTATGCGACAGGCTGGTATGTTTACGGATGGGATGAGTATGGATACAGATAAACTAGAACAAGAAAGAGGAATTACTATCTATTCTAAAAATACTTCTCTTTTTTATAAAGATACAAAAATAAATATAGTTGATACTCCAGGGCATGCTGATTTTGGTTCTGAAGTTGAGCGAGTGCTTCGTTCTATTGATTCAGTTCTTTTAGTAGTTGATGCTCAAGAAGGTCCTATGCCACAAACTAGGTTTGTTTTAAAGAAATCTTTAGAGCTTGGGTTAAAACCAATCGTAGTTATAAATAAAATAGACAAACCAGCAGCTGACCCTAAACAAGCAGAAGAAGATGTCTGTGAATTATTTATGGAATTAGGAGCCAGTGATGAACAATTAGATTTTACTACAATTTATTCTATTGGTCGTGATGGGGTAGCCAAAAAGAATTTAGATGATGAATTCAAAGATTTAACACCTTTGTTAGATGCTATCTTGGAAGAAGTTGTTCCTATTCCATCAGATCTAAGTGCTCCTGTTAAAGCTCAAGTATTTAATCTTGGTTATGATAACTTTCTTGGAAGAATGGCTATTTGTCGAGTTTACGACGGGACATTAAGAGAAGGGTCTTCTATTTTTGTAAAGAAATCTACAGGAGAAGTTCGTAAAGGCAAAATAACAAAACTTTTTTCTTTTAAAGGTGTTTCTCGTGATGAGGTAAAAGAGGTTGAAGCTGGTGATATTGTTATGTTAGCTGGATTACCAAATGTTTTTATTGGAGAAACTATTACCGATGATGAAAGTATTGAGCCTTTACCAGCTATTAAGGTTGACGAACCAACTATTACTTTGGATTTTTTGGTTAACAATTCACCTTTTGCGGGAAAAGAGGGTAAGTATGTAACAGGAAGACAAATCAGAGAACGTTTAGAAAAAGAGTTAGAAGTTAATGTTGGTTTGGGGGTTGATTTTTCAGATGGTTTAATGAAAGTGGCTGGTCGCGGTGAACTACATATAGCTATCTTGTTAGAGAACATGCGTCGAGAAGGTTATGAATTGCAAGTTTCTCAACCACAGATTATTGAAAAAGAAGAAAATGGTAAACGACTTGAACCCTATGAAGAAGTAACTGTTGATATACCTTCAGAATTTCAAGGTGTGGTTATTGAAAAACTAGGAAAGAGAAAAGGGACACTTTCTGAGATGAGGCAACATGAAAATACAGTTAGGCTAGTTTTTGAAATGCCAACAAGAGGATTGTTGGGTTATCGTGGTCAGTTTATTGTTGATACTAAAGGAGAGGGTATTCTTTCTAGTCGAGTAATTGGTTTTAAAGATTATGCTGGTGAAATCTCTAAGAAAAAAACAGGTTCTATGTCTTCCATGGCTAATGGAAAAGCTCTTGGTTTTTCCTTATATAATTTACAAGGTCGTGGTGAACTTTATATTGGAGCTAATACGCAGGTTTACGAAGGAATGGTGATTGGAAATACCTCTAAGGGTGAAGAGATGCCAGTTAATCCAACTAAAGGTAAACAACTAACTAATATGAGGTCTTCAAGTTCTGATGAGAATATAATGTTAGTACCACATAAAGAACTTTCTATTGAGTTAGGTCTTGAAATAATGTCAGGGGATGAATATTTAGAAGTTACTCCTAAAAGTGTCCGTTTGAGAAAAAAATATCTAACAGAACTGGAACGTTCTAAAGCTAAGAGAAAATAAAATCAGGTGAATATAATATTCACCTATTTTTATTTTTGAAAGAAAAACTAGTATAATTTCGTAGTATAATCTAAAGTAATTAAAAATTTAATTTTTTTAAAATGAAACCAATAAAAAAAATAGTGGGATGGTTGTTTGGTCATAAATTAATAGATTTTCTTGTCATTATTACCTTATTAATCGGTTTCTGGTTTTTTACTTCATATTATGGCGGGGCTGAAGAAATTACTGGTTTTAGTACTGAAGTGATCAAAAAGGGTGAGTTAGCTTTATCTTTATCTGGAAATGGTCAGGTTTCTGCATCTAATCAGATAGATTTAAAATTCAAGACTTCTGGTGATGTTGTCTATTTAGGGGTTGTGGATGGACAAAATATAAAGAAAGGAGTGTTGATTGCAAAATTAGATGCTGATGATGCGGAAAAGAATATTAGAGATGCTGAGGTTAATTTAGAGAGTGCCCAATTAAATTTAGAAAAAATTTTAAAACCAGCTGATGAACTTGATATTCTTCAATCTGAGAATAGTTTAATTCAAACTAAGGAGACAAAAAGTAATGCTAAAGATGATTTAGAAGCAACCTATGAAGAGGCCTTTAATGATGTTTCCAATTCTTTTTTAGATTTGCCCGATGTTATGATTGGTTTACAAGACATTTTGTTTTCGGATGATTTATCTTATGGTGGACAGTGGAATATTTCTTATTATGGGGATGCTATTAGTGAATATAACAGTGTTTCTAAAGAGGTGAGTGATTTGGTTTATGATACTTATGTTATAGCCGAGGATTTTTATGATGATAATTTTAGTAATTATAAAGATACCAAACGTTATTCTGAAAAAGAACAAATTGAAAATTTAGTTTCTCAGACTTATGAGACGGCTAGAAATATTTCTGATGTAATTAAAGATTTAAGTAATTTAATTCAATTATATAAAGATAATTGTTCAGATAAGGGTTTAATATTTAAACCATTATCTAATATTCATTTAAACTCTCTTAACAGTTATACAGGGACTGTTAATGGAATTTTATCTAACTTATTAAACATAAAAAATACTATCAAGAATAAACAGGCAGAAATAGTTAGTGCTGAGAGAAGTACTATTGAGAAAGAAGGTAGCTTGGCTGAACTTAAAGCTGGGGCGGATGATTACGATATACGTTCAGCTCAAATTAGCATTTCGCAGAGAGAAAATGCACTACTTGATGTTCGAGCGAGTCTTTCTGATTATTATATTTATGCATCTTTCGATGGAACTATTGCTAGCGTAAATGTTAATAGAGGGGAGACTGTTTCATCTGGGACGGTGGTAGCTACTTTAGTTACTAAACAATTAATGGCTGAAGTATTTCTAAATGAAATCGAAATTGCTGATGTTGAGCTTGGTCAAAAAGTTAATTTAGAGTTTGATGCTGCTGAGGATTTGATAATAGAGGGAGTTGTTTCTGGAATTGATACCATTGGAACAGTTAGTTCTGGAGTAGTTAATTATGGAGTAGAAATTAGTTTTGAAACCGGTGATTCTAGAATTAAAATTGGGATGAGTGTAAATGCAGAAATTATAGTTGAGGAAAAAGTGGATACAATAGTTGTTTCTAATGCAGCTATTAGTGAAGTTAAAGATAGAACTTTCGTACAAATTCTTAAAGAAGGTTTGTCTAAGAGAATCCCTGTCGTGCTTGGTCTGGTGACTGATTTAAAAACAGAGGTTTTGGAAGGTTTGTCAGAAGGGGATGAAGTAATAATTGGGCAAAGTACTATTTCTAATAGTGTGACAGAAAAAAATATTTCAAAAGAATCTGTTTCTAAAGATAGGAATCCTAATATGGACATGATGAGGATGATGAAAAATTAAAAAAATGATTGAATGTAAAAAACTAACAAAAATATATAAAAGTGGAGATACTGAAACCAGAGCCCTTTGGGATGTTTCTTTTAAAATAAAAGAAGGTGAATTTGTGGCTATTATTGGACCTTCCGGTTCTGGTAAATCAACTTTGATGCACATGCTAGGAGCTTTAGATGTTCCAACCAGTGGAGAATATTTATTAGATGAAAAAGATATCTCTGATTTAAGTGACGACGAATTAGCCATAATTCGTAAAAAGAAAATTGGTTTTGTTTTTCAGTCTTTCAACTTATTACCTAGAGCTTCTGTTTTAAGAAATATCTATTTACCTCTAGTCTATGAAGAAATTCCTAGAGAAAAAAGGTATGACCTAGCTAAACAAGCTTTGTTGAAGGCCGGTTTGAGTGAAGAAAGATATCATCATTTATCTAATCAATTATCAGGAGGTCAGATGCAAAGAGTAGCTATTGCTAGGGCTTTGGTTAATAACCCCTCTTTGATTTTAGCCGATGAACCCACAGGGAATTTAGATTCTAAAACAGGAGAAATTATTTTAAATACTTTTAAACAATTAAATAAAGAAGGTAAAACTATTATTCTAATTACTCACGAAAGATATATTGCTGAACATGCCGATAGAATTATTACTATAAAAGATGGTGAGATAGAAAGTGATACCAGAGACCACAGAACAAAATTAAAAGATATTAAAAGCGCAATTTAATTTTACCAATAGATTAAATATATGTTAATTAAAGATATTTTTGAAGAAACTTTTTTTGCGGTACTTTCTAATAAAGTACGCTCTGGTTTAACTGTGTTGGGAATTGTCATTGGGATTGCTTCTGTGGTAACCATGGTGGCTATTGGGCAAGGTTCGACTCAAGATATTTCAGATAGAATTGAATCACTTGGTTCTAATTTATTGACAGTGAGTCCTGGAAATTCTCAAGGAGTTGGTATGGAAGTTAAAAGAGGTTCCGGTTCGGCTGATACTTTAATTATGGAAGATGCTGAAGCGATTGAAGGAAGTATTGAAGGTATTTTAGCAGTAGCTCCAGAAGTGTCTTCTCAACAACAGATTATTTTTAAAGGAGAAAATACTAACATTTCAGTTTATGGAGTGACAGAAAGTTATACAGAAGTTAAAAGTGTTGAAATGGCATTGGGTTCTTTTATTTCTAGTAATAGTGTCAAAAAAATATCTAAAGTAGCTGTACTTGGTCCAGATACAAGAGATGATTTGTTCGGCGAAAATGCTGACCCTGTTGGAGAAACTATTAGAATCGGGAATTTGGATTTTACAGTAATAGGAGTAAGTGTTTCTAAGGGGGGTTCTGGTTTTGGGAGTTCTGACGATTTAATTTATGTTCCTATTACTACAGCTCAGCATTATCTAACTGGTAGTGACTCACTTAAAAATGTTAATATTCAAGTTATGGATGAAGATAATATGACCGGTGTTGAAGAGGATATAATAACTTTGTTATTAGCTCGTCATGGTTTTTCTAGCATAGAAGAAGCTGATTTTTATGTGATGAACCAGGCTGATGTAATGGATACCATGTCAGAGATTACAGGTACTCTTACTTTATTATTAGGAGCTATTGCAGGTATTTCACTTTTGGTGGGAGGTATTGGAATTATGAATATGATGTTGACCACGGTTACAGAAAGAACTCGTGAAATTGGTCTTAGAAAAGCTTTGGGAGCTCAGAATAAAGATATAGTTATTCAGTTTTTGGCAGAATCAATTGTTCTAACTTTTGTAGGAGGTATTTTAGGGATAATTTTAGGTTGGGGAGCAGCTATCTTAATTACTAAAATAAGCGGAACTACAACTCTTGTTACTTGGTGGTCAATAGGTTTATCTTTTGGGGTATCTGCTTTTATAGGTATTGTTTTTGGTTATTATCCAGCTAGAAGAGCGGCTTCTTTTAATCCCATCAAGTCTTTGAGATATGAATAATGTTATAATTGATTTATGCAGGAAATTAGTGATAAAACCGATGAAGAACTAGTTGTTTTGACTTTGGAAGACCAAGACAACTTTTTATATTTAGTTCGGAGGTATGAACCTCGGTTGTTTCGTTATGTTTCTCGGATTTCCAATGTTAGTCGTGATGAAGCGGAAGATATTTTACAAGATGTGTTTATTAAAGTGTATAAAAATTTGAATGGTTTTGATCCTGAATTGAAATTTTCTTCTTGGATTTATCGTATTACTCACAATGAAGTAATTAGTAATTATCGAAAGTATAAAAATAAAGTAAAGGTAATGTCTTTTGATAAAGATACTGAGTTTATTAAAAGTTTAGCTGATGAATTTGATATTGAACAAGATTTAAATCTTGTTGAATTAAAAGATAAAGTTCTTAATATTTTAAATAAAATGAGTATAAAATACCGTGATGTTTTGGTGTTAAGATTTTTAGAAAGTAAAAGTTACCGTGAAATTTCTGATATTTTAAAGAAACCAGAGGGGACTGTTGCTACCTTAATTAATCGTGCCAAAAAAGAATTTTTAAAAATCTTAGATAAAGAACAAAATCATGAATAGAATAAATAAATTAGCTGAAAAGATAATAGGCGAAATCAAGAAGGAAAAAATTGAGCCGGCTTCTCGCTGGAGATTTGTCATGAAAGATTCTTTTTTCTGGGGAATTTTTGTTTTATCTGTCGTTATTGGTGGAATGGCAGTCTCTGTTATTTTGAATACTTTGTTAAATAATGATTGGGAATTATACATGGAATTGAGCGGTGGTTTAACTCAATTCATTGTGATTACCTTACCTTACTTTTGGTTGATTTCTTTTGGTATTTTTATGTTAATTGCTTATATAAATATAATGAATACTAAGAAGGCCTACCGTCAGAATTTTAAGCTTGTAGTTGCTGGGGCTATTTTCGCTAGTTTTTTACTTGGTTTAACTTTCTATAATTTAGGTTTAGCTTCTAGTTTGGATAAAAGTTTAATTCAAAAATTACCACCTCGTCTTCATCAGATAATGGATTCTCGTTTGGGAGTTTGGCAAAGTCCAGATAAAGGATTTTTAGTTGGTGAAATTAAAAGTTTTGATGGAGTTAATTTAGAATTAGTAGATTTTAATGGTGATACTTGGCAGGTTGTGTTAGGTTTTGATTTGGATGAGTTTGAATTACTCGAATCTTTATTACAAGTTAATAAAAAAATTAGAATAAAAGGTGAATTAGATACAGAAAAATGTAATAAATGTTTTTCTGCTTTTGATGTTCGTCCTTTAGATATGATGAGAGGAATGATAAAGAAACAACTGGAGAAAATGCCCCAGCAGGATTTCTCAGGAATGATGATTAAAACTAAAATTGGGGAAAGATTTTAAATGAAAGAAAATTTTGGTTTCTTCGTAATAATGAACATAGGATATCCAATTATTAGTTATTAATTAAATAAAAAAATATGAAAAAAGAAAAAATTGTTGGTTTAGGTGTTTTAACTTTAATTTTAGCAGCCGGAGCCAGTACAGTGTTTGCTTCTAATGGTTTTGGAAGGATTAATTCTGAAGCTATGAAAGTGGAAAGAGAACAAAATCGAGTTGAGATGCAAGAAATTTTTGCAAATGGAACTTATAGTGACTGGGTAAATCTATCTGATACTAACTTTGAAGCCAAAGTTACTCAAATGAGGACAAGACATCAGGAGATGATCTCTCAGGTTACTGAAGAAAATTGGAGTGAGTTTAAAGAAGCTCATCAACTAATGTTAGCTGGTGACCAAGCGGGAGCCCAAGTTATCATGGAGGATCTAGGTATTGAAAGAGGAATGGGAATAGGTAAACCCATGGGTGGAAGTAGAATGGGAGGCAATGTACGTGGCGAGAGAATGAATCTCTAGAATCAAGATGATTATAACTTAGAATAGAATAAAAAACTTCGGAGGTCCAACCTCCGAAGTTTTTTATTTATTTGATAATATTAAATTCTTTTTTTAGTTTAAGTACACGATTAAAAGCTTCTATGATTCTTTCCTCTGATATTTTGCCATTCTTAACCGATTGAAAAATTATTTCTTGGGCTTTATGGGGAGCTGTTTCATCATAGGTGCTATTATTATTAGAAATAATTAACATATCACATCCAGCGTTGATAGCTAAAATAATTGATTCCTCGAAACCAAAGTATTCAGTGATAGCTTTCATTTGCATATCGTCGGAGATAACTACTCCATCAAAATTAAATTGATCTCGTAAAATATTTTTAATAAAGAATTGTGAGAGAGTGGCTGGATAATCTGGATCAATTGCTCGGTTGATAATGTGGGCTGTCATTATCATATCTACTTCACCTGTTTTTATTAGTTCTTGATAGGGAATTAATTCTTTATTTTGATAAGTGGTGGTAACATCGGTCATACCTTTATGACTGTCGTCTTGGGAACTGCCGTGACCGGGGAAATGTTTAATAGCAGTAATAATATTATTTTGATGATGACCTTGAATAAAAGCTAAAGCATGTTGAGTAACCTCCTTTGGATTGCTTGAGAATGATCTTTTAATACCACCAATGATAGGGTTGTTTGGGTTAATATTTACATCTACTACTGGAGCAAAATTAATATTAATTCCTAGATCTACAAATTGATTAGTTAATGTGATAGCAATTGTTTTGGTTTTTTCTAAACTTTCTTTACCCATTTCTTCAGCACTGGGGATTTCTGCAAAACCATATTTTGTTTTAAGACGGTTAACATAGCCACCTTCAGCATCTATGGCTATAAAGAGAGGAGTGGGTGAGAATTTTTGTAAATTTTCAACAAGGGTTTTGGTTTGCTTGGCGTCAACGATATTTCGAATGGGAGTTTTAGAAGGAATATCGTAGTCAAATAGAATTATTCCTCCAATATTAACATCTTCCATCTCTTTAACGATAGGTGAGTTCTCAGTAATAGTTGTACCTTCAAAACCGACGATTAACATTTGCCCTATTTTTTCTAGTAATTGTGTGTCGGTTAATTTTACTTTTGTATGATTAGAGGTAATTTTAGGGAATAAAAAAATTATAGTAATAAGAGTTAGTGCTATTAATATTGTTATAGATACTTTATTTTTCATAAATTTCATTATAAACTTTTTATTTTGAAAAACCAATAGTTTTGAGTTTATTGCAAAAATTATTTTTATGTATCATGAAGATTTTTTAGTCTTCGTGTTTGAGAGCTTTAATAGGATTCATTTGAGCTGCTTTTTTAGCAGGGATTGTTCCAAAGATAATTCCAAAAATAAAAGAGAATAGTCCAGCTACTACAAAACCTTTAATTGGCAGGACAAAATTCCAATCAATGCCTGTTGAATTAGCTACTATTGAGACAATAAAGGCAAAGATAGAGCCGAGTAAACTTCCAGCAATACCTCCAGCACAGGTAATTAAGATTGATTCAACTAGAAATTGAAGCATGATGTCTCTGTATTTAGCCCCCAAAGCTTTTCTTAAACCAATTTCTGAGGTTCTTTCATTTACTATAACCGACATAACATTCATAACACTAATACCCCCAACTACTAAAGAAATAGCAACTATGGCTAGTAGCAACCAAGTAAGAACTGCAGACATGGTATCAAAGATTTCTAATATTTCAGTCATGGCCATAACACGGAAGTCATCTTTACCAGTATCCATCCAACCTTCTTGAGTTTCTTTTGGAGGGTCAATATCATGGTTTTGCCTTAGGGTAATTCTTATATCTTCAAGAGTGTCTTCTATAAGAGAGACATCTTGGACTTCTAAAATTATGTTATGTAAGAAATTAACTCCAAGGACTTTTTTGTGCATGGTTTTGATGGGGGTGTAAATGAAATTATCAAAATCAAAGGACATCACAGCTCCTCTTTCTTTCATAACTCCAATAATTTTGAATCTGGTATTGTGTATTTTGATAGTTTTACCGATGGGGTCATTTTCACCAAATAATTTATTTTTTATTTTAGAACCCAAGACAGCTACTGGGGCTAATGAGTTATTTTCTGTCCTAGAAAAAAATCTTCCGTAGTCTAACTCTGTAGAGTCTAGATCTATAAAAGAACTATTGGTTGACCAAATAAAGGAACTGTGAATTTCATTACGGTAGGCAGCGGTCTCATTACTCATGAAGACTCCATAGCCATCAATTATGTTATTCAATTCTTTTATATCTTTGAGGTCTTCTAATTTTAGGGTAGTTACTTGAGCTCCTTGTAAGAGGGCAGCGGCGCTTTGCATTTCACTACCAACTCCTTTTTTACTACTAGGAACTTTTACCTCAATTTGTATAGAATTTGAACCGAATGATTCAACTTGGTTTAAGATAATTCCTTTGACACCTTCTCCTGTGGAGAAGACTATTATAATACTTGAGATTCCAATAGTTACTCCTAAAACAGCAAGTAGAGTTCTTAACTTATGAGCATTAAAAGAAACTGCGGCTAGTTTAAAAGATGATTTAATTGTTGAGAAAATGGAATACATAATTATTCGTATTTTAAGGCTTTGATTGGATTAAGTTTACTGGCCTTAAGAGCTGGGTAAAAACCAAAAAATAGACCAGTTCCAATTGATACAGTGAGTGCTAAAATTATTGAACCTAAAGAAATGATAAGATCCCAATTATATCCAAGTAAATGAGCTCCCACAGCTATTAAAGAAGAGAATATTATTCCTATCAGGATTCCAATGATTCCGCCCATAACAGTAATAAAAATAGCTTCTATTAAGAATTGTCCTAAAACATGGAAGTTCTTTGCCCCGAGAGCTTTTCTTAGACCTATTTCTCTAGTTCTCTCTGTGACTGAGATGAACATAATATTCATTATTCCTATTCCACCTACTGCTAGAGAAAGTCCTGCCATAATGGCCAGAAAGTATTTTAATGAGTTAGTGATGCTAGTAATCATATCAAGAGCTTGAGCTGTATTTTTAATCATAAAGTCGTCATTGGCTCCACTTTGATCTTTGATACCATGTCTATCTCTTAATATTAGTTTTATGTTTTCTTTGGTTTCTGAAATAATGTCTTCTGAATAAACTTTAGCTCTAATAAATCCTATATAGGAAACTCCTGACATTTTCTGGACTGTTTTAATAGGCATAAAAATTTGAGCATCAAAGTCTTCCATTATAACCACACCTCTTTCTTCCATTACTCCAATGACTTTAAAAGAATAATCTTTAAGTTTAATTTTTTGGCCGACGGCATCTGATTGACCAAATAATTCTTCTTTAACATCATGACCTAGAACAGCGACTCGAGAAAAACTTTTTTCTTCTTCGTAATTAAAGAAACGACCTTCTTCTACATTTCCTCCCATAACATCTAAGTGACTAGCGGTGGTACCTGTTAAGGAAGTGCTGTAGGTTTTTGATTTCCACTCGGCTGTTCCAAAACTTTTACTATAGGCAGCAACACTCATAATATTGGGTATCTCACGGCTTTGGCTTAAAGCGATGGAATCTTCATAGGTTAAGGTTGTAATAGCGAAACTACTTAACATTGAAGAAAAAAAATCGTCATCTTCTGTTGCTTGGCCAGGAATGACTGCTACCAAGTTAGTTCCAAGGTTTTTTATTTCAGATAAAATAAGACTTTGAGCTCCTGAACCAATAGACATTATTATAATAACTGAGGCTACTCCGATAATGGTTCCCAACATAGTTAAAAAGCTCTGGATTTTGTTTCCTAGAAGGGAAGTGGTCGCTATTTTAACTGACTGTATTAAAGTATTAAGCACAATGAGTATATAAACGGTTTTGTTCTTTTATTTGATGATATCTTCTACGCTAGCTTTTCTTCTGTTTTTGATCTTTTCGTCGCTTACTATAATACCATCCTTTAATTTTATAATTCTTTTAGCACATTGAGCAGTATAGGTTTCGTGGGTGACTAAGATAATAGTATTACCCTCATTATTCAATCTTTGTAAAATTTCCATTATTTGGGCGCCTGATTTTGAGTCTAGGTTACCAGTGGGTTCATCAGCAAAAATTACAGAAGCTTTGTTAACCAAAGCTCTAGCAATAGCAACTCTTTGTTTTTCGCCTCCGGAAATCTGATTAGTAAAATGATTAAGACGATGTTCTAATCCAACACTTTTCAAAACTTCTTTGGCTCTTTGTTTAGTATTTACCTTATTATCTGAATAAATTAAGGGGAGTGTCACATTATCTAGAACAGTAGTTCTTTGGAGAAGATTAAATGATTGAAAAACAAACCCGATACTTTTATTCCTAAAACTGGCTAATTCATTGTCTGTCATTGAGAGAACGTTTTTTCCGTTGAAGAGGTATTTACCACCAGAGGCTCTGTCTAATAGACCAAGAATGTGCATTAGAGTTGATTTTCCTGATCCTGATGGACCCATGATAGCAACAAATTCACCTTTTTTTATGACGAGATTGGCTTCCTTTAGGGCATAGGTTTTTACACCGTCATCAAATGTTCTTTTTAGATTTTTGACTTCAATTAGGTTAGTCATATTTTTCTAGTTGTTGTTTTTAGTAGATGTAATTACTTTATCTCCAACGTTTATACCTGTTTTAATTTCAATTAGATTACCATTACCAATCAAACCTGTTTCAACACTAACTTCTTCAGCTTGATTGCCTTCTTTTAATAATTTGACGAATTTACCTGAACCGTTACGGAAAATAATAGCTCTATAGGGAATAACGATTACATTTTTTAATTCCATAGTGATGATGTCTATATCAGCTGTCATTCCAGACTTAATTCTTTCGTCAAAATTTTTAAAGTTTAAAGTAATTTTATAATTAGCCACCCCATCTATGAGTTTGGCGGCTGGATCAATTTGGACTACTTCAGCTTCGAAGACATCTTCTTCATTATAGGCATCGAGAGACAATTTTGCTTGGTCACCGATTTTTAGATAAGCGATATCTGCCTCTACAATATTAGATTCAATTTCTAGATTATCTTCAGAGATAACTGATATAACAATTTTACCAGCTGAAACGATGGAGCCAATTTCAGCTTCTTTTGTGATAATCGTTCCACTAATCGGTGATTTTAATGTATCTTTGGATAGTCTAACTAGGGCTGATTGGACCATTGATTCTTTGAGTTCTATTTCTGCTTTTTGTGAAGCAATATTTGCTTCAGCTTGTTTAATGATGGCTTTTTGAGAATTTATTTTTTCTGGAGTGTTAGCAGCTTTTTTGAGGCTTAATTCATTTTCTGTAATTGTAAGTGAAGTTCGAGAGGTGTTGAATTTCTCTTTGTATGAGGATAGATTTGTGATAGCGGTGTTAACATTAGTACGGGCAGTGTAAATATTTGTTTTATAACTATTAATAACAGTTTGGGTAAACTCAGTGTTAGCAAATAGATTATTAACTGCGAGAGCAATGTCCCCTAGGAATGATTGTATTTGTCCTAAACGGTCTTCTGCTACGATTGTTTCGTCTGGAATTTGATCTATTTCTAAACTTTTGATGATGTTGGCCCAAGAGACAAGTTGTTGTTCGATTAGAGAGCGTCCCCATTCTATGTTGGTTTCTAACTGAGAGTCATTTACATTAAAAATTAATTGAGGGTTTGTACCACGTGGGTTATTAAACATTACATCTATTTTATTTCGGATGGAATCATCTGATTTAGTGTAAGCATCACTGATACTACTGGTGATATTTTGGATTGAAGCATCATAAATAGCTTCTGCATTTTGTACCTTGGATTCATAGATAAGAATTTCCTCATCACGTGTTCCAATTTTAAGAATTTCTAATTCACTTCTTTCTTTTTCTAAAGCGGCTTCATATTGATTAAGTCTAGCTTTAGCACTGGAGACACCAGCTCTGGCTTGAGAAATTTCTGCTAAAATATCGTTACTTTCTAAACTGATTAAAATCTGGCCTTTTTCAACTTTATCTCCAATTTCAATGTTACTTATTTTTATCTTACCACCTTTTTCGAAAGCTAGATTTATCTCATCGACAGCTTTTATCCTGCCTGTGGCACTAATTTCTTGAACTAGGTCTTGTTTTTCGGTTAAAGTAAAGTTATATTCAATTACTTCTTCTTTTCCTAAGTAATAAATTATTATTAAAATTATTGCTAGTAGAATGCTTAAGCTAAATATTAATTTTTTCTTTTTAAATATTTTTTTCATATGATAATTATATCATATAAAACAGGCTAAGCATCGCATCAATGGGGAGTGATTATCAACAAAAAAACTGCTAGAAAGCAGTTTTTTATTTTTTGTAATGGTTTAGTCTATATTAATCTACAAAGGTCAAAGCTTTTCC
>CAYLHD010000008.1:0-19660 GCA_964383545.1 uncultured Candidatus Saccharibacteria bacterium
ATTATAAATTAACAAATTAAATATCATGGAATTAAAAGGAACAGAGACAGAGAAGAATTTATTAAAATCATTTGCGGGAGAGTCTCAGGCTCGGATGCGTTATGATTATTTTTCAAGCCAAGCTAAAAAAGATGGTTTAGAACAAATTTCTGCTATTTTTGCGGAAACAGCTTTAAATGAAAAAGAGCATGCAAAAAGGTTTTTTAAATTTTTAGAAGGTCGTCCAGTTGAGATAACAGCTATTTATCCAGCAGGGAAGATTGGAACTACTTTAGAAAATTTGAAGGAAGCGGCTGAAGGTGAAAATGAAGAGTGGTCGGAATTGTACCCAGAATTTGCCAAGGTGGCTGAAGAAGAAGGTTTTGTTGATATCGCTACTACTTTTAAAAAGATAGCTGAAGTAGAAAAAGCTCATGAAGACAGATATAGAAAATTATCAAATAATTTAGAATCTGGAAAAGTATTTGCCAGAGGAGAAAGTTTAACTTGGAAATGTAGAAATTGTGGTTATTTACATGAGGGGTTAGCAGCACCGGAAATTTGTCCAGCTTGTTTACATCCTCAAGCTTATTTTCAGATTAAAGAAAGGAATTATTAAAGTTGAATCAAAAAGACAAAAAAAGACAGGCGCCACGAAGTGGTGCCTGTTGTTTATTGGTTTAGGAGGATTGTCTATTATTTCTTAAAATCTTCTGGATCGTACAATTCTGGGTATAGCTTTTTTGTGCAGTCTTCATAAATTCCGTGTGAGAAATCAATAGGGTGGTGACGGCTTATATAGCTTTCTAATTGTTCCCAACTGTTATCGTCTCTGCGGATTTTTTTACAAGATGCACAGATAGGAATAATTTTTCTTAACTTATTCATCTTTACAGCATATTTTTTAAGTTGTTTGGTTTTCTTTTCTAGGGCTATCAATCTTTGTTCTTGATTTTCGATGTTTTGACTAGCCCCAATGATTTTAATAGGTTTGCCATTTTTTCTAACGACTGATATTTCCACAGAGAACCATTTGGTAGAACCATCTTTGCAAAAATGTTCCAATTTTAAAGTTTGTTTGTCTTTTCCGTTGACTTGAGAAAGAAGTTCATTTCTGATTTTTTCCGAAACAATTTGAAATGATTCTATTGTAAGAGTTTCTTCTAATGATCTTCTCGTAGCTTCTTCTACTGTATAACCTCGAAGCTTTTCAACGGAAGGACTGACATATTCCCAAGTGAATTCTGGGAGTTTTATTTCCCAGAAAATTTGGTTATCAAGTCCTTCCATTAAATTTTTGAAATCTGTTGTGTTGTTTTTCTCCAATTTTTCCTCCTAGTCTGCTTAAAGCAGACTTTTTATTTTTTATATTAAAGGACAATTACCAAAATACTGAAAATAATTATACATTACTTTTTACATTTAATCAATACCTATAGGTATTTGAATCTAGATAGTTTTTCCACTACTAGTTTTTTCTCCGTGAATATTTTTAGCTTTACTGGTAAAGAGAATACCTTCGAGGTGATCAATTTCATGTTGGAAAACTTGAGCCATTAAACCACTGGCTCCAAAAGTGAATTTTTTACCATATTCATCAATAGCACTAACAGTTGCTTTTCTACATCTTTCAACTTCTCCGTAAACATCACGAACACTGAGACAACCTTCTTCTAACCATTGTTTTTCTTTAGAAGTTTTTATTATTTCAGGATTAATAAAGACAAGATCTGAATCTATATTATTTTCAAAGAATTTATTAGAGACAATAAAAATTCTGAGTGATTCTCCGATTTGTGGTCCAGCTAGAGCAATGGCATCATCAGTGTTTTTTAAGACATCTTTCATTTGTGAGATAATATTCCTAATCTTAGGGCTAGGGATATCCTCTAGGGCAATTTTTTCAGCCTGTTGTTCTAAAATTTCGTGACCTTTTTGTAATACTTCTACCATACTTTTATTATAATCTTTTTTAGAAAAGTTGAAAGTGTTTTCTATTTTTCTTTTTTAGCTTTTCTGTGTTGTCCAATTTTCCACCAAAAGAGTTTTTGTTGGTCTTTAAGTGGTTTACGGCTTTCTTTTACTTCTGACCAATATTGATATATTGAAGCTTCTGGAATTTTTTTGAAAAAACCTAAATAAAAACTAAAGGAACCAACACCTTTTTTAGCTTTTTCTCCAAAATAATTTCTTATTTCATTTACTAGGTAGTGTTTTTCTGAGTGAAGGGATTTATTTTTTTCTGTAGGCTTAGAGAGAAGATCACTGATATTTTTGATACCATTTACTGATTTGGCTTTTTCAGATTTCTTATCAACAGGTTTTCTAAATTTATTTTTTATGAAGTCACTTGTTATTTTTTTTATTGATATCTCTATTTTTTTAAAGTTATCAATTTGATTAGGGGAGAGTTGGTTTATTTCCTTGATTATTTTTTTTGAAAAAACTTTTTGTGAGATTTCTTCTAGAGGGATATAAGTTTTTTCTGATATTAATAAAATTAATTCTATTAGAGTCGTTTTAAGAAGAGGGAGCTTAATTGAATCATCTAAGCTATTTACTTTCATTTTATTTTTTCTTAAAAAAAATTTGTTTTTTTCTAAATCTTCAACACGAACAATTAAAGCAGGTTTTCTGTTTAAGGAGCTTTTGGGTTTAGGGTAGGGAATAAAGATTAATGATCCAACTGAAAAGTTTTTTGAAGAAAAGAATAACACCGGTTTTTGAAAGCGATTTCTATAAACAGGTATAGTGGTGATTAAGTTCATCTTAATAATTTACAAGCATTAGATTATTGTCATCTAAGACGTAAATTGAAGAACTATCTTTCTTTACGAAGACAGGATTTTTTCCTTTATAAATTGGTTGAAAGTTTTGGATATTATCACTGATAACTTCTAGAGCATAGATACCGTTGCCGGAAGAGATAATAACAACGTCTTGTCTGTTTTTGTAATAATCAATGGCTGTGATGGATTCTTTTAGGGAAAGATTTTTATCTGGAATATTAGCTAAAGTTGAAGTGGCAGTGAGATCTTCTTGAAAAAGGGAAATTATTCTTGTGTATTCAGAATCAATTTCTCCAATTAATAGACCACTAGTATTTTGAGGAATAAAGAACGGTTGAATTTTTGAGGTAGTCTGTTTTTTGATATTTACATCTTTTATCCATGGCCAAAATTTATCCTTTGATATTACTATAGTATGTTTACCTTCTTCCAAATCAAATGAAGGGTTAATATCTTGTTGAGCTAATTCTCTTTGGTTATCTATAAAGATAATTAGATTTTCATCCAATGATTGAATTTGTAATATACCATCTCGGTTGTTTTTATAGGTTGTAGTTAAAACAACAGTTAAAATAACTATTAATATAAAGATATATATATAAGAATGTTTCTTATTTTGTTTGTTTTTTCTCATAATTTCTATGATAACACCAAAAAGCTAATTTAATCAATTGTTATTTTATAAGAAAAACCTTAGAATAGAGTAATGAAGAAAGATAAATTTATTATCCAAAGTTTGGATGGACAGAAGAAATTGTCTGGCGAGGTTAAGATAAGCGGTGCAAAGAATGCTGTTTTGCCAATTATGGCTTCTAGTGTTCTATTTGAAGACAATTTTTTAATGACCAATGTTCCTGAGATAGAAGATTTAAATAGAATGACTGAAATTTTTGCTGGTTTGGGAATTAAGATTAATAAACAATCACAGGGAGAGTATTTTATAGATCCTCATGGTTTAAATAAATTTGAAATTGATGAAGAGACTTCGAAAAGATTAAGAGCTTCTGTAATTTTCACTGGTCCGTTGTTGGCGAGATTTGGTGAATTAATTTTTCCTCATCCCGGTGGTTGTGTGATCGGTGCTCGACCAATTGATTTATTTTTAGATGGTTTCCAAAAAATGGGGGCTAAGGTTCAAGTTAGAGATGATAAATATTTTGTTACAGCTAAAGATAAAAAACTTCAAGGAGCTAACATTTTTTTTAAAGTTCAGAGTGTAACAGCTACTGAAACATTTATCATGGCTGGAGTATTAGCTGAAGGGGAAACTATTCTTAAAAATGTAGCTATGGAACCAGAAATTGTTAGTTTGGTTGATTTCTTAAATTCTTGTGGAGCAAATATTACAGGAGCAGGAACTCCTACTATCAGAATAATGGGAGGAAATTTGTTAAAATCTGACGGGAAAGTTTATCAAACAATTCCTGATAGAATTGAAACAGGAAGTTTTCTTATTTTAGGAGCTCTTTGTGCTGAGAATTTGAGAGTGAGTAATTGTGAACCAAAACATTTAGGAATTTTAATTGAACTATTAAAAGATTCAGGAGTAGAGATTGAAGTTGGCCAGGACTATTTAAATATTATAAATAATAAAAAACAGAATAGTGAGTTTAAATCTGTAAGTATAAAGACTCATGAGTATCCTGGTTTTCCAACCGATTTACAGGCTCCCTTTGTTGTTTATCTAACTCAGGTGACCGGAGAAAGTCTTGTTTTTGAAACTATTTTTGAAGGTAGATTAAATTATACTGATAATTTAAAGATGATGGGGGCTGATATAAAAATGTGGGATGCTCACAGAGCAACTATTAAAGGACCTAATGTATTAAAAGGTAGAGAGTTAGATGGTCCTGATATTAGAACCGGGTTTGCTTTTGTAATTGCTGCTTTGATTGCAAAAGGTGAATCTATCATTAATAATGTTTATTATATTGATAGGGGTTATGAAAATGTAGAAGAAAAGTTGAGACAGCTAGGTGTAGATATTAAAAGAATTAATTAACTAACAAGAATCATTAAGAATGGTTGGATAAGAAAATATGTCATTTTTTGTTAAAAAATTAGGAATAGATCTTGGAACGGCTAACACATTGGTATTTTCTCCAGGTAGAGGAGTTATTTTAAATGAGCCGTCTGTGGTGGCTGTATCTGAATTAGATAATAAGATTTTAGCAGTTGGTTCTGAAGCGAAAAATATGATTGGAAGAACTCCTGAAAGTATTGTAACTTTTCGACCTATGAGAGATGGTGTGATTGCTGATTACAAAGTGACGGAAGCTATGTTACGTTATTTTATAAATAAAGCTTTAGGTAAATGGAATTTTTTTAAACCAGAGGTAATTGTTTCAGTGCCAGCTGGAGTAACATCGACAGAAAGAAGAGCAGTTATTGAAGCTACTATTAAAGCGGGTGCAAAAAAAGCATTTGTGGTGAAAGAACCTATTTTAGCCGCCATTGGAGCTGGGGTAGCTATTGAAGAACCAGGGGGTCATATGATCGTTGATATTGGTGGTGGAACTATTGATGTAGCAGTTATTTCCTTGGGTGGAATTGTAGCTTCTACTTCAGTAAAATGTGCTGGTGATAAAGTAAATCGAGCAATTGCTGATGCAGTTAAAAGAAGTTCAAATTTATTTATAGGTGATAAGACAGCTGAGGATATAAAAATACAGATTGGTTCAGCACTTCCTTTGGAAGAGGGTTTAACTATGGAAGTTAGAGGAAGAGATTTTATTTCTGGATTACCTCGTTCTGTGGAAGTTAAAACTAATGATATAGCTAAAGCTATTACTAAAGAATTAAGAGAAATGGTTAGGGCAATTAAAGTTGTTTTTCAGGAGACCCCTCCTGAGTTGTCAGCTGATATTATTCAAAAAGGAATTATTATGACAGGGGGTTCTTCACAATTGAGAAATTTACCCGAATTGATTTATCGAAGAACTGGTGTGGAGGCTCGTTTAGCTAAGGATCCTCTCTATTGTGTTGCTAATGGAGCAGGGGTGGCCTTGCAACATATGGATACTTATAAAAGAAGTGTTATTTCTAAACGTCGTTAATTTTATGTTTTCATCTATTGATGTCGAGAAAAATATTCATCACGCTTATTTACTAGAAGGGGAGAAAAAAGTAATTTTTCAAGAATTATTAGATTTTTTAGATAAAAAACTTAATTTTTTTGTTAAGGCTAATCCAGATTTTTGGCTAGGGGAGTTTGATACTCTAGGAATTGATGATAGTCGGGCTTTTAAAGAATTTCAGTCAAGAAAATCTTTTTCTGGTGGTAAAAAGATTTTGGTAATTAAAACTAACTTTATTACTCACGAAGCTCAGAATTCTTTATTGAAAGTTTTTGAGGAACCAACCAAGAATACTCACTTATTTTTAATTATGCCTTCGATTGAGACGATTTTACCGACTCTTTGTTCTCGGTTGTTATTAATTAAGCATTCGGAGGTTCAACCTCCGAATGGTTCACTTGGAGGTTCAACCTCCAAGTTGGAGGTAGGGGGATTTTTGAAAGCTTCTTTGAGTGAACGACTGGAGATGATTAAAGTTTTTTTGCCTAAAAGTAAAGAAGATAAAGTTAGTAAAGCTGAAGTGATTAGTTTTTTAAATGATTTAGAAAAGTTTCTTTATGAGAGTGACAGAATAGTAAACTCTGAGGTTGAAAATGTTTTTAGTGAAATAAGACAATGTCGATCTTATTTAAATGATCGTTCTCCTTCGGTCAAGATGATTTTAGAACACCTTTCTCAAATAATTTAAAATTTGTGGATAAGTATTCTTGACTTTATTTTTTATTTATATTAAATTAATAATTGGTAGTCCATCATAAACCTTAGCTTATGGGAAGATTGAATTTGTTCTTTGGTAACGGGCATCACAAAGCGATGACATCCAATATCTGAAATGCCACCGACGACCGACGGCGGCATTTGCCACCGAAGAAGCTTTATTTAAGCCCTAGCTGAGGGGGCTAACATAAAAACTCTGCTTAGGGGATTAATTGTGGTGAGGCGTTGGGAGATTTATCTTCCAGCGCCTTTTTTTGTGTTACAATAAAATTGATGTCAATCTATTATAATTCTAAAAGAACTAAGAATTTGTTTAACCCTCAATCAAAGAAGTCTTTTAAATTGAGTCGTTCTAAAATTGATTTGTTTTTACAATGTCAGAGATGTTTTTATTTAGATCGCCGACTTGGTGTGGGACGTCCACCTGGATTTCCTTTCAATCTTAATAGTGCTGTGGATGCATTATTTAAAAAAGAATTTGATATTCATAGGGCTGAAAAAACAGCTCATCCTCTTATGGAAAAATATGGTATTGAAGCGGTGCCTTTTCAACATGAAAAAATGGATGTTTGGCGAGAAAATTTTGTGGGGGTACAGGCTCTCCATGAGAAGAGTAATTTTTTAGTGTTCGGAGCTGTGGATGATATTTGGGTTAATCCTCAAGGAGAATTAATGGTGGTGGACTATAAGTCGACTAGCAAAGAGGCAAAAATAACTTTAGATGCTGATTGGCAGATTGCATACAAAAGACAGATGGAAATTTATCAATGGTTACTAAGGCAAAATGGATTTAAAGTTTCTGATACTGGTTATTTTGTTTATGCTAATGGAAGGAAAGATAAGGCTGCTTTTGATGGTAAATTAGAATTTGATGTAACAGTTATTCCTTATATTGGTTCAGACAAATGGGTGGATAAAACTTTGATGGATGCTAAAAAACTTTTAGTTAGTGAAATTATTCCTCAATTTGCCGATGATTGTGATTACTGTAATTATAGGAAATCAGCTGGTGATGTAATAATCGAACAAAATAAAAAATATAAAGATAGTCAAAAGAATAATTCTTTATTTTAAATTTTATGCCATTAAAAACAAAACAAATGAAAAAAATTAAAGAGGAAGTTCTGGATTTGAAACAATCTCCTTTGTATGCTGAGAGAATTAAGAATAAGGTTTTTCCAGTGATTGGAGAGGGAAGTCATGATGCTGAAATTATGTTTGTAGGAGAAGCTCCTGGAAAAAACGAGTCTCAAACAGGTAAACCTTTTTGTGGAGCATCGGGGAAAGTGTTAGATGAACTTTTAGATTTTATTGATTTAAATCGACAGGATGTTTATATAACTAATATTGTTAAAGATAGACCGACTGCTAATAGAGATCCATCTGTGGAAGAGATAGAAATTTATGGACCGTTTTTAGATAGGCAAATTAATATAATTCAACCGAAAATAATTGCTACTTTGGGTAGATATTCAGCTGAATATATTATGAAAAAGTTTAATTTGGGAGATCAAATTGAAACTATTGGTAAAATGCGAGGAAAAATTTTTGAAACAGAAGCCCCTTATGGGAAATTAAAAATAATTCCTTTGCTTCATCCAGCTGTAGCTCTCTATAATTCGTTTAGTCGAGATGATTTAAAACAAGATTTTAAATCACTTGGAGGTTCAACCTCCAAGTAAAATAAAAAAAAGAGGAACTTTTAATTCAGTTAGATTTTGTTATAATATTTTCCAATGAATACTAAAGAAATAAGACAAAAATATTTAGAGTTTTTTAAATCAAAAGAACATACAATTATTCCTAGTGCTTCTATTATGCCAGAGAATGATCCTACTACTTTATTTACTGGTTCAGGAATGCAACCTATGGTTCCTTATTTATTAGGAGAGGAACATCCAGCTGGAATAAGGGTAACTGATTCTCAAAAAAGTTTTAGGGCTGGTGATATCGAAGATGTGGGAGATAATCGACATACAACTTTTTTTGAAATGTTAGGTAATTGGTCTTTAGGTGATTATTTTAAAAAGGAACAAATTGAGTGGATATTTGATTTTTTAACTAAAGAATTAAAACTTGATCCCAATAGAATTTACGTATCTGTTTTTCGTGGTGATGAAAAGATTGGTATTCCACGGGATGATGAAGCTGTTGACCTATGGAAGGCAAGATTCAAAAGTGTGGGAATTGAAGCGGAAGCTGTGGATTTAGCGGAACATAAAGGTATGGGAGAAGGAAGAATTTTTTATTATGACGAAAAAGAAAATTGGTGGTCTCGATCAGGCACTCCAAGTGCTATGCCAGTGGGAGAGCCAGGTGGTCCTGATTCAGAAATGTTTTGGGATTTTGGAGCAGACTTAAAAATTCATGAGAACTCACCCTATAAAGATAAACCTTGCCATCCAGCCTGTGATTGTGGAAGATTTTTAGAAATCGGTAATAACGTGTTTATGGAGTATCTAAAAACTGAATCTGGTTTTCAGCCTCTAGAAAAGAAAAATATTGATTTTGGTGGTGGTCTAGAAAGATTATCAACAGCAGTTTTAGATAATCCTGATATTTTTATGATTGATCTGTTCGATGGAATGAGATTAAAACTGGAAGAATTATCAAATAAGAAATATGGTGAGAGTGAAGAAATAACAAATTCTTTTAGAATAGTGATGGATCATTTAAGAGGAGCTACCTTTATTATGGGAGATGATAGAGGAGTAGCTCCTTCTAATACTGATCAGGGTTATATTGTTCGTCGTTTAATTCGTCGAGCTATTCGTTATGGTAAACAATTAGGTGTAGAACAGGAACTTTGGACAAAAGAAATTGTCAGCATGGTAATTAAAGAGTATGAAGATACTTATCCTGAATTAGTGAGAAATAAGGATTTTATTATAGAGCAATTAGACAAGGAAGAAATTCAATTTTCAAAAACTTTAGAAAAGGGCTTAAAGGAATTGGAAAAAGGAATTGATCCATTTGTGTTATTTACTACTTATGGTTTTCCAATAGAAATGACTGAAGAAATAGCAAAGGAAAAAGGAATAAAAATTAATGTTAAAGATTTTAAAGAAAAAATGAAACAACATCAGGAACTTTCACGGACAGCTGCCATTGGAAAATTTAAAGGAGGTTTAGCTGATTCCTCAGAAGAAACAACTCGTTTACATACAGCAGCTCACTTATTGTTAGCAGCTTTAAGAAAAGTTTTTGGAAGTGAAGTTCAACAGAAGGGAAGTAATATTACTGCAGAAAGGTTAAGGTTTGATTTTTCTCATAATGAAAAGATGACAGATGAGCAGAAAATTGAAGTAGAAAATTTGGTTAATGAGGCTATTAGAAAAGATTTAGGCGTTATTTGTGAAGAGATGTCTTTAGAAGAAGCAAAGAGATTGGGCGCAACTGGTTCTTTTGAGTCAAAATATGGAGAACGGGTAAAAGTGTATAAAATAGGGGATGGGAAAGAGGTTTTCTCTTACGAAATCTGTGGTGGTCCTCATGTGGATAGTATTGGAGAATTAGGTAGATTTAAAATAATTAAAGAGGGAAGTAGTAGCGCTGGAGTAAGAAGAATTAAGGCTATCCTAGAATAATACACATTTCTTATTTAATTATTGTTTTAATGTGCTAAAATATTAGAGTATTTTATTTTTATATTATTAATTTCTTATTAAAAAAAATTATGGCGACAGATAAAAAATCACTTCAAGATGTAACTCCACCTAAGAGGTCAATTCAGGATATTCCGATACCTAATAGAAAAAACAGTAAAGAGCGTGGAGGGAAAACTCCTGTTGGTTTTTTTGGTTCAAGCAAGAGTAAAAAAGATAAAAAAATTAAAAAGAAATTTTGGATTTTTTTGGTTTTGCTATTAATAGCTGGTGGTTCTTTCTTTTTCTTGATGTCATCTAGTGTGATTATTACAATTACTCCTATTCAAGCGCAAGAGAGAGTGGATTCTAGTTTTATTGCTGTTTCTGATAAAGAAACTGGAGGAGTTCCTTTTGATATTATGGCTGTAGATGAAATTGGATCTGAAGATGTTATTTCTACTAGCGAGGAAGAAGTAAAGGAAAAAGCTAGCGGTCAGATTACAGTTTTCAATGATTTTAATGAGAATACTCAAAGGTTAATTAAAAATACTCGTTTTGAGACTTCTGAAGGTTTAATTTATAGAATTCAAAATTCTGTGGTTGTTCCTGGTCAAACCGTTGATAGTAGTGGAAAAACTGTTCCTGGAAGTATAGTAGTGACTGTTTATTCTGATCAACCTGGAGAAAAATATAATATTGGTTTAACAGATTTTACTATTCCTGGGTTTGAAGGAGGAGATCGATTTGATAAATTTAGTGGAAGATCTAAGACTAGTATGACAGGTGGATTTGAAGGTGTTAAAAAAATAGCATCTGAGGAAGATATTGATGAAGCTAAAATAAAAATAGAAGAAAAATTAAAACAGAAGCTTTCAGAAGATATTATGACAAAAATTCCTGATAATTTTATTCTTTATGATGAAGGTTTGTTTTTTACAACTGAATTTATGGGGACAGCTGACTCTGAGGATCCAACTACTGGAATGGTTTCAGTAAGAGAGAAGGTTTCTGTTTATGCTGTTATTTTTGATAAAGATAATTTAAATAAGCAGATTGCCGATGAAACGGTATCTGACTATCAAGGGGAAGATATTACAATTAATAATCTCAATGAAATAAATTTTGAAATAAAAAACAGAGATGAGGTTGAACCTTGGACAGAAGGACGTTTTATTTTTTCTCTAAAAGGTGAAGTTAATTTTGAATGGCTCTATGATGAAGTTATGTTAAAGAATGATTTTGTTGGTCAACCTAAGAGTGAAACTAACAACATTCTAGCTAATTATAATGGGATAGAAAAAGCTGAAGTAGAGATAACACCGTTTTGGAAAAATTCATTTCCTCGTAGTACTAGTCAGATACAGATCGTTAAAAACTTAAATACAGATTAGTTTCTTTTAATAATTTAGAGACTCTTCTCAAAAGACTTGAAAAATAATATTAATTTTGTTAAGATATCCCTGTTATAATGAATAATAAAGAAGAACAAGAGCAACAGTACGTAAACGGTACTATTGTTGAAGCTTTGCCTAATACTCTTTTCAGCGTTGAAATTGAAGGCATGGAAGAGGAGAGTGATAACACTGCTATAGTTTATTTGTCTGGAAAGATGAGAATTCATAGAATTAGAGTGTTAGTTGGTGATAGAGTTAAAATTCAGACTGATCCTTATGGTGGTCGGGGTAGAATTGTTCAAAGATTAAAATAATGAAAGTAAAATCATCAGTAAAAAAAATGTGTGTGAAATGTAAAACTGTTCGTAGGAATGGAAGAGTTCGTGTTATCTGTGAAAATCCTAGACATAAACAGAGACAAAGATAATTAAATAAATTAAATAATGAGAATATTAGGAATAACAATACCAGAAGAGAAGAGATTAGAAATAGGCCTGACGGCTTTATTTGGTATTGGGAGGACAAGAGCCCATAAGATTTTGGAAGAAGCTGGAATTGAATTTTCTAGAAAACCAAAGGATGTTTCTACTGATGAAGAGAATAAGATAAGAAAAATTGCAGAGAAATATAAGTTAGAAGGTGATTTGAAGAGAGAAGTTACTGGGAATATAAAAAGATTAATTGATATTAAGACTTATCGAGGTTCACGACATAGTAGGAATTTACCAAGTCGTGGTCAAAGAACCAGAACTAATGCACGAACTTTACGTGGTTCTAAGAAAACCATGGGTTCAGGTAGGAAAATAGCAGCTAAAAAATAATTATGGGAAAAAAACGTATAGTTAAAAAAACAGGAAGGCAAGGAGGGGGCAAAAATAATGCTCTTAAATCAAGAATTTTATCGCATGGTACTAAAAAGAAAATAGAATCAGGTATTTTGCATGTTAGATCTACCTATAATAATACTAGAGTGTCTTTAACAGATAATCAGGGTGATTTAGCTTTTTCTCTATCAAGTGGAGGTCTTGGCTTTAAAGGGGCTAAAAAAGGAACTCCTTTTGCAGCTGCTAAAGCTGGTGAGTTGGTTGGTGAAATGGCAAAAAATATGGGGGTTAAGACAGTTGATGTTATCGTAAAGGGTGTTGGTGCTGGAAGAGAATCTTCTATTCGAGGTTTTGTTTCTAACGGAATTCATATTAATTCTATAAAAGATATGACTCCAATTCCTCATAACGGTCCAAGAGCCAAAAAACCAAGAAGAGTATAAATAAATAATTATGATTATAAAAACTAAGTATAAATTGTGTAGGAGATTGGGAGTTGGTATTTTTGAAAAATGCCAGACACAGAAATTTACTTTGTCTGAAGCAAAGAAAAGTGGCAATAGAAGATTAAAGAGAAGAAAAATGCCTTCTGAATATGGTTCTCAATTGATAGAAAAACAGAAGTTAAGGTTTGCTTATGGTTTAAGGGAGAAACAACTATCTCGCTATGTTAAAGAAGCTTTGTTAAACAAAGATGCTAATATTACTGAAAGTTTGTATACACGTTTAGAGACAAGACTAGATAATGTTGTTTACCGATTAGGATTGGCTTCAACTAGAGCCATGGCTCGACAAATGGTATCTCATGGTCATATTGTTTTAAATAAAAGAAAAGTTACTGTTCCTTCATGTCGAGTAAAGATGGGGGATAAAATTTATATAAGAAAAGGTAGTGAAGATAAAGGAGTTTTTGCTGAATTGAAAGAAAAAAGTAAAGCAAAAGCATCTGTTGATTGGCTTACTTTTAATCTTCCTAAGAAAGAAGGTAGTATGATCGGTTTACCTAAATTAAAGAGTCAAGAAATATTTGATTTTAAATCTATCCTTGAGTTTTATGGAAGGTAGAAATTTGCAAATTTCTTGAAAATAGTGTATATTTATGGTGTTAAATTTATTAAAAAATCTAATTTAGTGGAGTAATTGATTAAAAAAAATATGTCTGAATATAATATCTTATTACCCTCAAAACCCAAAATAATAAAAGAAGATGGCTTCAAAGGTTTTTACCAGATTGATGGTTTTTACCCTGGTTATGGTCATACTATAGGAAACTCTTTAAGAAGGGTTATTCTTTCATCTTTATCTGGAACGGCTATTATTTCTGTTAAAATTAATGATGTAAGTCATGAATTTTCAACAATCGATGGTATTAAAGAAGATGTTATCAGAATTTTACTTAATTTAAAGAAAGTTAGAATTAAACTTTTATCTGATGAAGAACAAGTTCTTAAATTAAAAGTTAAAGGTATTAAAGATGTTACTGCTGGAGATATAGAAAAAACAGGTCAAGTTGAAATTTTAAATCCAAAACAAGAAATAGCTACATTGACTACAGCGAAAGCAGTTCTTGATATGGAGATAACAGTAAGAAAAGGTTTGGGTTATATCAGTAAAGAGACTTTACAAAAAGAAATAACAGGAATTGGTACTATTGTTTTAGATGCTTCTTTTACACCCATTCGAAGAGCTAGTTATGAAGTAGAAAATATGAGAGTTGGTGATAGAACAGATTTTAACCGATTGAATATTTTTATTGAAACAGATGGGACAGTTATGCCTAAAGAAGCACTAGAGAAGTCAATTGAGATAATGGTTAAACAGTTAAAAGCTATTATTGGTTTTGAAGAAGAAGAAGTTGAAATTTCAGAAGAAGAAATGAAAGGAGCAGAAAAGGAAAATGATAGCAAGGAAGATAAAGATACAGACACAGATTTTTTAAAAACTCGAATAGATACTTTACGTTTATCTCTAAGAACAATCAATGCACTTTCTGAAGAGAGTATTAGAACAGTGGGTGGGTTAGTTCGTAAGAGTGAAGATGATTTATTAGCTATTGATGGTTTAGGAGCTAAAGGTATTCAGGAAATAAAAAGGGCGCTTAGTGATTTTGGTGTTGTACTGAAACCAAGGAATAAATAATTAAAGATATATGAGACACCATAATACTAACAGAAAATTCGGTAGATTTAGAAATCAAAGAAAAGCATTGCTAAGATCTTTGGCTATTTCCCTTATTGAACACGAAGTTATTAAAACTACAGAAGCAAGAGCCAAAGAATTACGTCCTTATATTGAAAAGATTGTAACTAAAGGTAAAAATGATTCTGTCTGGTCAAGAAGATTGCTTAATTCCAAATTAGGTAGTGGTGGAGAGTCTTCTGTGAAGAAGATAATCGAAGTAATTTCACCCAAGTATAAAGATAGACAAGGTGGTTATACAAGAATTACGAAATTGGAGACACGACAGGGTGACGGTAGTCTAACTGTTCAAATTGAATTTGTTTAATATTTTAAAAAACATGGAATATAATTTAGATGCAACAGGAGAAAAATTAGGAAGATTATCTACGAAAGTAGCTATTTTGTTAATGGGTAAGAATACTACTGATTTTCAGAAGAATGTAGTTGTTAATGTTAAAGTAAATGTTAGTAATGTTTCAAAGCTAGATATTTCTAGTAAGAAAATGGATCAGAAAGAATACAGTAGTTATTCAGGTTACCCAGGAGGAAGAAAAGTAAGAAAAATGAAAGCGGTTGTTCAGAAAAAAGGGCAAGCAGAATTGGTAAGAAAAGCTGTTCGTGGGATGTTACCTGCAAATAAGCTAAGATCAGTAATAATGAAAAATTTAATAATAAAATAAGTTTATGACCATAAAGAAAGCTACAAAAAAATATTTAGAGACAGTTGGTAGAAGGAAAACGGCTGTGGCTCGAGTTCGTATAACTGAGGCTGATAAAAGCACTTACGTTGTTAATGGTAAAAAACTATCTGAGTATTTTCCAACCAACGAATTACAAGGTATTGTTAAAGATGCTTTGAAGATATCGAAGGTAGAAGCAAAGTTTACTGTTTCTGGTTTAGTAAAAGGTGGAGGAATTAATGCTCAAGCAGAAGCTTTTAGACATGGTATTTCTAGAGCTTTATTGATATTTGATGAAGAATCTAAAAAAACTCTTAAAAAAGCTGGTTTCTTAAAGAGAGATCCTAGAATGAAGGAAAGAAAGAAATTCGGTTTGAAAAAAGCTAGAAAGTCACCTCAGTGGAATAAACGATAAAGTACAATAAGTATCAAGTATTAAGTATTAAGTTTGAAAATTTTTAGTAAGTCTCCTATAAATGGAACTTGTTTCAAGTTTTTATTTTTACATTTATGATTGATGAACCTAAGGAAAATGAAAAGCAAGAAGATGAAGAGTTTAGCTCTGAAGATGATGTTATCTTTGAATCTGAAGAGGATTTATCTGATACAGATGTTGTTAAAAAATTAAGAAATAGACTAAAACAAACTACTTCAGAAAAACAAGAATATTTAGATGGTTGGCAAAGAGCTAAGGCTGATCTTGTTAATGTTAAAAGAGAATTTGGCGAAGATAAAACTAAATTTATAGAATTTGCTAAAATGGATTTAGTTTCTCAACTTATTCCAGTTTTAGATAGCTTTGAAATGGCTTTTTGTGGTAATGATAAGATACAAGAAGAGATTATTCAGGAATGGTTAGTTGGTATGCGTCATATCTATTCTCAACTTATATCTGTTTTGAGAGAAAATGGTGTGGAGCAGTCTGAATCTCTAGGTGAAAAATTTGATCATAATTTTCATACATCAGTGGGAGTAGTTAAAGTTGAAGATGAAAAAGCTGATGGTATAATAACTGAGGTTGTTCAGAAAGGATATTCTTTAAATGGAGTAATCATTAGACCAGCTAATGTAAAAGTTGGTGAATTTGGGAAAAAAGATGCAAAAACATAGAACATTATTTTAGTGATTTATGTTTTCGTATTTTGATTATAAGCTAAGAAAGACCCTAAACCATTAATGAATGGTCGGGCAAGAAAAATATTATGTCAAAAATTTTAGGAATAGATTTAGGAACAACTAATTCAGCTATGGCCATCATGGAAGGTGGTGAGGCTAAGATTATAGAAAATGCTGAGGGTTCAAGGACTACTCCTTCGGTTGTAGCTGTTTCAAAGACCGGAGAAAGATTGGTAGGACAATTAGCCAGAAGACAAGCGGTAACTAACCCTAATAATACAGTTTTTGGTATTAAAAGGTTTATTGGTCATACCTATGATGGTAAAGAAGTTCAAAAAGATAAATCAGTTGTTCCCTATGAAATAAGTAAATCAACAACTAATGGAGTTGAAATAAAGATGGGTGATAAAACTTATCGACCTGAAGAAATTTCTGCCATGATTATTCAGAAACTGAAAACAGATGCTGAAGCTAAGTTAGGAGAGAAAATTACAGAAGCTGTCATTACTGTTCCAGCTTATTTCAACGATTCTCAAAGAAAAGCTACTAAGGATGCCGGTCAAATTGCTGGGTTGGAAGTGAAAAGAATTATTAATGAACCAACTGCTGCAGCTTTATCATACGGTTTTAATAAGAAAAATGATCAGCAAATTGTTGTTTTCGATTTCGGAGGAGGAACTTTTGATGTGTCTGTTCTGGAAGTGGGTGATGATACTGTTGAAGTTAAATCTACTGACGGTGATAGTCATATGGGAGGACAGGATATTGATCAGAAAATTATGCAATGGATAATTGCTGAATTTAAAAAAGATAGTGGTATTGATATTGGTAATGATTCTTTAGCTCTGCAAAGATTAGATGAATCAGCTGAAAAGGCTAAGTTAGAATTATCTACAGCCTCAGAAACAGAAATAAACATACCCTTCATTACTTCCGGAGCAGATGGTCCTAAACATTTACTTTTAAAGATGTCACGGGCTAAATTGGATGAGCTAGCTGGAGAATATATTGACCGTTCAATCGAAATAACTAAAAGAGCAATAGAAGCTTCTCCATTTGAAGTGGGTGATATTGATGAAATTATCATGGTAGGTGGACAAACTAGGATGCCTGCTATTCAAGAAGCTGTTAGAAAATTATTTGGTAAGGAACCTAACCAGTCTATTAATCCAGATGAGGTAGTTGCTGATGGTGCAGCTATTCAAGCTGGAATCTTGCAAGGTGATGTTAAAGACGTGCTTCTCTTGGATGTTATTCCTTTATCATTGGGCATTGAGACCATGGGAGGAGTAGCTACTAAATTAATAGAGAAAAACACTACTATTCCAACATCTAAATCTCAAATATTTTCAACAGCTGCAGATAATCAGACTTCTGTAGAAATTCATGTGATTCAAGGTGAAAGACCTTTGGTAACTGATAATAAGAGTTTAGGTAGGTTTATCTTGGAAGGTGTGACTCCTGCTCCAAGAGGTATTCCTCAGGTTGAGGTTAGTTTTGATATTGATGCTAATGGAATTTTAAATGTAAAAGCGACTGATAAGGCTAGCGGTAAAGTTCAGTCTATAAGAATTGAAGCTAGTTCTGGTTTATCAGATGAAGATGTAGAAAAGATGAAAAAAGATGCTGAATTACATGCTGATGAAGACAAGAAGAAAAAAGAGACTATTGAAACTAAAAATATAGCGGAACAATTTATTCATACAGCAGAAAAAGCTTTAAAAGAAAATGAAGGTAAAATTTCTGATGAAGTTAAGAATGATGTGACTGCTAAGATAGAAGCCTCTAAACAAGTTAAAGACAGTGTTGATATTGAGGTTATTAAAAAAGCTAATGAAGACCTTTCTGCTGCTATGCAAAAGATTGGAGAAGAGGTTATGAAGAAAATGCAGGAAGAGCAAGCTAAACAAGCTCCTGCTGCTGGGGAAGAACCAAAAGAGGGTGAATCTAATTCAGACGGAGAAGGAAATGTACACGATGCTGAATATAAGCCAGCTGATGAAGGAAGTACTTCAGAGGATGATGGAAATAAGACAGATGATAATAATAAATAAATATGTCTAAGGATTACTATAATATATTGGGAATTGATAAAAAAGCTACCAAAGTAGAAATAAAAAAAGCTTTTCATAAATTAGCTCATAAGTATCATCCTGACAAAAAAGATGGAAATGAGGTTAAATTCAAAGAGGCAAGCGAAGCTTACTCTGTATTGTCAGATGAAAAAAAGAGGTCAGAATATGATGCTTACGGACAAGCTTTTGGGGGAAACAGCGGTGCTGGTCCTCAAGGTGGCTTTGGTGGTTTTAGTCAACAACAAGGACAAGGAGGTTTTGAATTTGATTTAGGAGATATCTTTGGTGATTTTTTTGGTGGAAGAAGCTCTGGTAAAAAAAGAGGAAGTGATATTTCTATCGATATAGAAGTGTCTTTTTCTGAAGCTGTTTTTGGTGTTGAAAGAAAAATTTTGATAACTAAAAATTCATTTTGTAAAAGTTGTAAAGGAACAGGAGCTAAAAAAGGATCTGAAATGGAAACTTGTCCTACCTGTAATGGTAATGGAAAGGTAAGAGAAACTAAACAATCTTTTTTTGGTTCATTTTCTAATGTTAGGGTTTGTGAAAAATGTCATGGAACGGGTAAAGTTTCCAAGGAAAAATGTAAGGACTGTCACGGAATGGGTATTCAAAGGAAGCAAGAAGAAATTAATGTTAAAATACCAGCTGGTATTAATAATGGTGAAATGATTCGTCTAAGTGGGGCCGGAGAGGCTGTAACTGGCGGTGTAGCTGGTGATTTATATATTAAGGTAAGAGTGACTCCTCACAAATATTTTAGGAAGGAAGGAGTTGATTTGAAAATGGATTTAGAGGTTAAACTTTCTGATGCTTTGCTAGGAGCTGAATATACAGTTGAGACTTTGGACGGAAAAATAAAGGTGAAAATTCCTAAAGGTGTTACCCATGGAGAAATGTTGAGAGTTCGTGGTAAGGGTGTACCTGTTAGTGAAATCCGGAGAGGTGACCTCTTTATTAAAATAAAGATTAAATTACCTAATAAGCTTTCTAGAAAAGCTAAGCAACTTGTTGAAGATCTAAAAAAGGAAGGTATTTAAAAATCAGGAGGTCCATCTACCGATATTCTCTTGGTATAGTTTTAAAAATTCGGAGGTTCAACCCTGCCTGTCCGGTAGGCAGACTCCGAATTTTTTCTATTTTTACTTTTAGTATATATTTTGCTTGTAATTTTTTTGTGATACAATAAAAAGACTATTATGCAAGTAAATACTGATGAAAAAGCTATAGATGAGGTGTTA
>CAYLHD010000008.1:19760-26084 GCA_964383545.1 uncultured Candidatus Saccharibacteria bacterium
GCACAACAGGCTTTTGTTGATCAATTTCAAAATAAAAGTATTCCAGATAATTTAGTAGAAAAAACAGGGACAACTGGTCTTGATTTATTAAATGTATTAGTGGAGATTGGTTTGGTAAGTTCAAAGAGTGAAGCTCGTAGAAAAATGGATGAAGGAGCTGTTAAATTAGATGAAGAGAAAATTACTGATCACAAATATCAGTTAAAATTTGGAGACAAGGAAGAAAAAATATTAAAATTAGGGAGAAAAATAGTAAAGTTATGCCGATAAGTGATATTAAAAAAATGTTTAAATCATTTGTGAAATTTTGGTGGATGTCACCGGAGGCTATTTTTGAAACTTACCAAGAAAAAAATGAGAGAGGTGATTCAGAAGCTACAACAAGTTTAAGTGTTTATAGAAGTTATTATAAGTAATTGCAGGTGAGAATAATTTTAAAGATTTTATATTTAAGATTATTGAGCTAAGAAATTTATATAAAGAATAATTGACAATTATGGGGGTAAGTATATACTTATGTATATACATTATTATGGAAGCAAAAATTAAAAAATGGGGAAATAGTTTAGCTCTTAGGTTACCCAAAAAAACGGTTGATCTTTTGAATTTGAAAGAAAATTCCTTGGTAGGTTTTGATTACGATAAAAATCAAATTATTATAAAACCAAAGGCGGAAGAAAAAGAATATTCTTTAGAAGAATTACTTGCTAAAGTTACTCCAGAAAATATTCATGAAGAAATAGATTTTGGTAAACCTGTAGGTAAAGAGATATGGTAAAAAATAAATATATACCAGAACAAGGAGATGTTGTTTGGTTAGACTTTGACCCAACTAAAGGTCACGAACAGAAAGGAAGGAGACCCGCTTTTGTTTTGTCTTCTGGAAAATATAATAAAAGAATTGGTTTGGCTCTATTTTGCCCTATAACATCTGTTGCTAAAACTTACCCTTTTGAAATACCTTTAGTGAGTGATAATATAAATGGTGTTATTTTGTCTGATCAAATTAAGAGTTTTGATTGGAATAAAAGGAATTTAAAATTTATTTCTAAAACTAGAAAAGATATCGTTTTAGAAGTTGTTAAAAAAGTTATAACTTTAATAAAATAAAATATGTCTAAAAAAATATTATTGTCAGGGGTAAAACCTACAGGACGACCTCATATTGGAAATTACTTTGGAGCAATGAAACAATTTGTAGAAATGCAGGATGAGTTCCAATCTTTTGTTTTTATTGCTGATCTTCACGCTTTAACTACGGTTCAAAATAAAGAAGAAATGCAATCGGGAATTTTTGATTTAGTTTTAGACTATCTAGCTATCGGTTTGGATCCAGAAAAAGTAGTTCTATTCAAACAATCAGATGTTCCACAAGTGACTGAATTAACCTGGATTTTTAATTGTATTACAACAATGCCATATTTAATGAGAGCTCACGCTTTTAAGGATGCAGAGGCTAAAAATAAGGAAATCAATGTTGGTTTATTTGATTATCCTGTTTTAATGGCGGCAGATATTTTAATTCAAGATTCAGACGTAGTGCCTGTAGGGAAAGATCAGAAACAACATGTTGAGTATGCTAGAGATATAGCCGAAAAGTTTAATCGTGTTTTTGGGGAAACTTTTAAATTACCTAAACATCAAATTTTAGAAGAAACAGAAACTGTTCAAGGAACCGATGGTCAAAAAATGTCTAAGAGTTATGGAAATACCATTGGACTATTTTTTAGCGACGAAGAAATCCAAAAAGCTGTTATGTCTATACCTACTAATTCAAAAGGAGTTGAAGAATCAAAAGATCCAGAAGATTGCAATATTTTTGCTCTTCATAAATTATTTAGTTCAGAAGATGAGCTTAATGAAATAAGGAAGAGATATATTGAAGGTGGTTTGGGGTATAAGGAATCAAAAGATATTTTGATTAAAAATATTAAAGATTTTATTAGTCCTTTGAGAGAAAAAAGAAAAGAATTTGCTGATAATAAAGAGTTAGTTTTGGAAATATTAAGAAAGGGTGGGGAAGTCGCTCATCAAAGAGCTGAAGAAAAGATGAAAGACGTTCGTCAAAAGGTGGGGATAGAATTATAAGCTAAAATTTATTTAATAATATGTCAGAAAGAATCAATATAAAAGATTTAGAGGATAAAGTTGATGAGGAAGTACAGATTTCTGGGTGGGTTAATGTGAGGAGAGATCATGGAAAATTAATTTTTATTGATTTGAGAGATGCTTCTGGATTAGTCCAAATGGTAGTTTTACCTAATCACAAAGAAGCTCACGAAGTAGCTGACATGGTTCGTTCAGAATGGGTACTTGAGGTCAAAGGTAAAATTAATAAAAGACCAGACAATATGGTTAAAGAAGGAGAACTTAATGGAAGCGTCGAAATTGAGGTTTTAGACATAAAAGTGTTAAACGAAGCTAAGACTCCATCTTTTGATATTCTGACTGATGGGAAGGAAATTGGGGAAGAAAATCGACTAAAATATCGTTACCTAGACTTAAGAAGACCCCGTTTAACAAATAATATAAAAATTAGAGGAAAAATAGTAAAATTTATTAGAGATGAATTAGAGAAGTTAGATTTTACAGAAATAGAAACTCCTATTTTATCTAAATCAAGCCCGGAAGGAGCAAGAGATTTCGTGGTTCCTTCTCGGGTAGATAATGGTAAATTTTATGCTTTACCACAGGCTCCTCAACAATATAAACAACTTTTGATGATGGCTGGTTTCGAAAAGTATTTTCAAGTAGCTAAATGTTTTAGAGACGAAGATACTCGTAGTGATAGACAACCAGAATTTACTCAAATTGATATGGAAATGAGTTTCGTAAAGCAAGAAGAAATAATGGCTTTAAATGAAAAATTACTTATTGATTTGGTGGAAAAATATTTTCCAGAAAAAACTATTCAAGAAAAACCATTTCCAGTTATTTCTTATAAAGAAGCTATGGAAAAATATGGAACAGATAGACCTGATTTAAGAAAAGATAAAGAAGATAATAATTTATTAGCTTTTTGCTGGGTAGTTGATTTTCCTTTCTTTGAAAAGGTTAGTGATTCTGACAATCCACAGGCTCAGGGTGAGTGGACATTTACACATAATCCTTTTTCTGCTCCTCAAGATAACTGGATGGATAGTTTAATGGATAAAAAAGATATTGAAAATATTATAGCTACTCAATATGATATTGCTTTAAATGGTTTTGAAATTGGTGGTGGTAGTATTAGAAATCATAAATCAGAAAGACTAAAAAAAGTTTTAGAGATTATTGGATATTCAGAAGAACAGACAGAAAAAGATTTTGGTTATTTTCTAGAAGCTATGGATTATGGAACACCACCTCATGGAGGAATTGCTTGGGGATTAGACCGTTTGATTACAATTTTATTAAATGAGTCTTCAATTCGTGAAGTTATTCCTTTTGCTAAAACAGGTGAGGGAAGAGATTTGATGATGAATTCTCCTGCTGGAATTGAGAAAGAGCAACTAAAAGAATTAGGTATTAATATTCCTGAGAAAGGTAAATAATTTATTAATGGAGGTTGGAAATTAAAAAGACTGTGCTTCTGCACAGTCTTTTTTTATCTAGTGTCTTTGAGAGTTAAACTGTATTTTAAGCCTAGAAGCATAAAGATACCCAGGGTTAGAAATAGGAAACGAATATCTATAATTATTAAAGCAAGAGAGGCCATTAAAGGAGCAACTGAGTAAGCTAAAGGACTGATAATTCGGAAAATGCTAATAATTTCACTGTCTTGAGCATTGATGTGTTTAAAAAAGTAACTTTCTGAAGCAATTTCTACTGCGCTGGCACCTACTCGTGTGGCAAAGAGCACTAAACCCCAAATCCAGAATGCATGACTAGTAAGAAAAGAAAGAACCATGGTTGAAATAGAAATAATTATTATTCCACAGTTTAAGATTTCTTTCTCTCCTAGTTTTTTGTCAGCTAATTTACCTAAAGGTAATTCAAATAGAACAAAAGGTGTAAGCATTATGGTAAAAATAACTCCTATGATTTTCCAATCAAAGCCCATACTTCTGTATAAGTAGATAGGTGTGTAGATAGTCATCCAAGCATAGAAGAAACTTAAGAAAAATTTGACCATAAATATTTTATAAATATTTTTATTTTTTATGATCGTCCTAATGGTTTTAAAGATGGATGTTGATTTATAGATAGGATCTTTAAATTTTCTAAAACCAGATAGTAGAATGATAATAAAAGGTAATAAGATAAGAGCAGAGACAAAATATACTCTACAATAATCGTTACCAATTATCATAAGGCCAGCTAAGGATGGGGCAATTACCCAAGCAGCGTTACTTATAGTAAGATAAATTCCTCTAACCTTACCTGTATTTGTGTCAGAGGTGTATTTTTCTAAAAAGATGTCTAGATTAAAATAGATAACAGAACCTATTATTAAATAAACAATAAAAGAGGCTAGGACTAGAGTTGTATTTTGTGAAAATGCTAGAAATAATAAGGACGTTATACTGGTAATCGTTATAATTAAAGTTGTCAGGAAGTTTCCTATTTTTTTAAGTAGAGTAGGAATACCTAAAAGGATAATTATACTTAAAATAGCACTGATGGTGTATAGGTAACCAACCAATTCTAATTTATCGGCTGGTAAAAATTTTTCAATAAAAATAGAGTTTACATAGGCTGGAATAGCTACATGCAAAGCAGTTAGAAAGCTTAACGCGTATAACAATAACTTAGATTTATTTTTTTTCACAATAATTGATATTTTTATACTCTAAGAATAACAGGGATTACAACTGGTCTTTTGTTGGTATTTTGAAATAGACAGCGACCAACATTATCTGTAACTTCTTTTTTAATTACATCAAAATCAACTTGTTTTGAACCTTTCACCATTCGTTCAACTGTTTGCCTAGTGATATAACGAGCTTGTTTTAATAGTTCTTGTGATTCTCTTAGATAGATAAAACCTCTTGAAATAATATCAGGTGATTTTTTTAATTTACCTGTATTTAAATCAACCATAACGATTACAACAAAGATTCCATCTTGGGCAAGATTTTGGCGATCGCGGATAACTACTTCTTGTATTCCTCCAATCGAGAAGCCATCAATCATAATTACACCTGAAGGAGCTTTTTCTTTTAAGATAGTTATTTTTTTACCTTGGTCTTGTATTTCTACAATTGAACCATCATCGGGAATAATAATATTTTCTTTAGGAAAACCCAGTGATCTTACTATTTCAGCATGAACTTTTAGCATAGAGTGATGACCGTAGGCTGGTATAAAGAATTTAGCACCAACTTTTTTATTTATCCATGCTAATTCTTGAGCGTTACCGTGTCCGGTTGAATGAACGTCTAGAGTTCTATAATGAATTATTTTTAAATCATGTCTATATAAGTTATCTTCGAGTCTTCTAACTGATATTTCGTTACCAGGAATAATAGAAGATGATAAGAGAATAGTATCTTTTTCATTTAGAAAAATATTTTTATGTTGTTTAAGAGACATTCTCATCAAAGCAGCAAATTCTTCTCCTTGAGATCCTGTGGCGAGAACAACAATTCTATCTGGTGGATAGTTAGCAATTTCTTTAGAAGAAATTATGGTACCTTTTTTAGGCTCAAACATCTTTGCCATTTTAGCTATCTCTATGTTTACTTTTATACTTCTACCTTCTGTAATAATTTTTTTACCGTATTTTTCTGCTATCTCAATTATTTTTATCATTCTTTCGAATTGAGAAGCAAAAGTTCCTATAATTAAACGACCGTTAGTATTTTTTATAATTTGTTCTATGTTGTCGTAGACAGTTTTTTCAGGTATAGACCAACCTGGTTTTTCAACGTTTGTGGAGTCAGCAAACAAAAGTAAATTATTGTCTTTTCCAATATCACCCCAAACTTCCTCTTCTTTTTCTGAAGGGATGCCGTCAAAATGTTTTAATTTTACGTCTCCTGTTATAACTATATTTCCGAAGGGTGTTTCTATGGAAGATCCAAAAGCCCCAGGGATTGAGTGAGTGACAGGAAAGAATTTTATTTTTAAATTACCTAATTTAACTTTTTCTCCAGCACTAACATTTTTAAAATTAAGTGGTGGATGGGTAGGGAAGTCTTCCATTTTTTTCTGAATCATTATGGAAGTTAATTCACTTGAGTAGATAGGAGGGTTTCCAATTTTCTCCATGATATAGGGAATAGCACCGATATGGTCTAGATGACCATGGGTAACAATTAAAGCACGGATTTTACTCTTTTTTTCTTCTAAATATTTTGTATTAGGTATGATGTAATCAATACCAGGAGCATCTTCTTCAGT
>CAYLHD010000009.1:0-8486 GCA_964383545.1 uncultured Candidatus Saccharibacteria bacterium
ATTGAGAAATGGGAAGAATTAGCCATTCCTCAACTGACTACGCCGGAAGAAGCCCGGGAGTTGTATAACAATTGCCCGGTTTCAATGCAGTTTGCAGTAGTTGAGAAATGGAAAAAACTTATAAAAAAAGCTATTCCTCAACTGACTACGCCGGAAGAAGCCCGAAGGTTGTATGACACTTGCCCGGTTTCAATGCAGTTTGCAGTAATCAAAGCCATGACAAACCTTTAATCCTCAACCTTTGTTTTAAGGACGTTCAACATCCTAAAAAAACAAAAAGAACCTGTGAATTGTTTTACAATTCACAGGTTCTTATTTTTTATCTTAAATTTTAAGCATTTAAATCAATCTGTGCAATTTTAGCATTAGATTGAATAAAAGATTTTCTTGGTGCTACTTGTGAACCCATTAAAATATCAAAAGTTCTATCAGCTGCTTGAGCATCTTCTATGAAGATCCTCTTTAAAATCCTGTTTTTAGAATCCATGGTTGTCTCAAACAACTCATCTGGATTCATTTCTCCCAAACCTTTATACCTTTGAATAGATATTTTTTGCTTTCTTTTTTCTTTATCTTTAGTTTCTCTCTCGCCTTTCTCTTCCTCATTTTCTCCTTCCCCCTCTTCTTTTTCTTCTTCATCTGTTTCTTCAGCTTCCACTTTAACACCACCTAGCTCTGCAACGTACTCGTCCTTTTCATCATCTGAATAAACATACTTTAGTTTTTTCCCTTGGGTTACTTTATACAATGGGGCTTTAGCGGCAAAAAGATATCCTCCCTCAATTATAGGTTTGAAATAACGATAAAAAAGAGTTAAAAGTAACGTTTTAATATGGTCACCATCAACATCGGCATCTGTTGCAATAATCACTTTATGGTATCTTAATTTTTCAATATCAAAAGTGTCACCAATGGCAGTACCTAAAGCAATTACAAGATTTTTTATTTCTTGAGATCCCAACATTCTGTCCAAACGAGCCCTTTCTACATTTAAAATTTTTCCACGTAGAGGTAAAATAGCTTGAGTGCGTCTATCTCTACCCTGTTTTGCACTATTGTGAACAAAAACTCCACCCGCTAATGCAAAATTATGTGTTTCGCTTACTTCTAAATCATACACATCTATCTTTTTTGTTAATTTGACAATTTTTTTAATTTTGTGATTAAAATTTTTAACAGCTTCCACTAAATCTCTTTCATTATTATCGAAGAACCTTTTGCAAATAGTATCGTACCGAATAATACTCCTGTCGTTCTTCTCCTGTCTTGATTGCTCATACGAAGTTAAGTTAACAACCCCATTTTTTTCATAAACGGTTTTCAAAACACTCAAGGCCTTTCTTAAATAAGTTTTATTATAAGCCTCTTTTCGTTTAGTTCTAAATTCGTCAGTCCATTGTTGTTTTGTCTCATTTGATCTCCATTTTAACAAACCTTCATCAGACCACTGGTTCTTTGCCAAACTAGATAAATAATCTTTTCTTTCTGGATTTTTCTCAAAAAATTCTGTCACTCGTTTAGATTGCTTCATTCTATTACCCTCTCCCCCCCAATATTGTTCCTGGACCAAATTTAACATTTCCTTATTAGACTCTCTGTATTCAGAATTATTCTGGTAAAACTCTCTAAACTTGTTTTTCATAAACTCCTTGTATTCATCATTTTGCCATTGTTTTTTTGCTCGTTTACTCAAAAGAGTTTTCATCTCCGGTGTAGACATTATCTGACTCATTTTTTTTCTAAAAGACAAAGTCTGGTGGGCTCGTTTAGCTTTAGCCTTAGCCTCTTTTGTATGAAGAGTTTTTTCCAAATGTTTAGTATGACAAATTAAGTGTTTTTCCTTACTCAATCTTTTAAGATTATCCGGATTATTATTTAACTTATTAAAATCTAAATGATGGACGTGCTCATTAATATTTTTAGAATAAAGATCTTTTTGGAGATTATATTTATCAGATAACAAATGAGTAAAAATCCACCTGTTCTCAGCTAAATCAAAAACCAATTCATAGCCCTCAATTGTTATTCTTTTGCCTAATCTTGATAATTGTCTTCGTAAAGGCATTAAGGAATCAACTTTTATTAAATCTTTTGCTTCTTTATATTTTCCATCTCTTAACATAAACCGATGATCTGGGGTACAAATAATTTCTTCATCATTATCTAAAATAACTTTTATAACCTCAGTACTCTTTTTTGTTATACGAGGATTTTCAATTAAAGCTGTCTTAATATTTCCATTTTTTCCTATAGTATAACAATAATTTTTCTTACCCTTTTCATCTTCTTTCACTAACTCCCTAAAAGGGATATTCCTTCCGTCTAATAAGGCAACTTTTGTATCTCCAGAAAAACAACCTCCGGCGGAGTCTCCCTCCACAATGAACAGTTCTGATTCTTCAGCACTTTTAGATTGACAATCAGCTAATTTACCCGGTAAAGTCATTCCTTCTAGAGCACCTTTCCTTAATACACTATCCTTGGCTGCTCGAGCTGCTTTACGGGCTCTCAAGGCTAACATTACCTTATTTATAATCTGCTTAGCATCATCAGGTTTCTCCTCTAAAAAGGCAGAAAAACTCTCACCAAACACTGTCTCAACCATTCCTCTAGCCTCCACACTTCCCAATTTAGCTTTAGTTTGACCTTCAAACTGAACATCGGCTAACTTTATGGATACCACAGCAGTAATCCCCTCTAATACATCATCACCGGTGAAATTCTCATCTTTTTCTTTTAGAAAATTACTCTTTCTAGCATAATTATTTAAAGTCCTAGTTAAAGTTGATTTAAAACCAGTCAAGTGCATACCACCTTCTATAGTTGGAATATTATTAGCAAAAGTTACAATTCGAGCAGAAATATCATCGGTGTATTGTAAAGATACTTCAACACCCTCTCCTTTATCGTTGATATCTTTTTCCACATAAAAAATATTTTTGTGAACTGTTTTTTGGTATTGATTATAAAACTTAATCAACGACAATAAACCACCTTCAAAATAAAATGTATTGGATGGTGCTTCTAATTTTAAATCTTTAAGATAGAAAGCGTTTTCATCTATTTCACCTTCATATTCACGTGCATCAATCACAATCACTTTCATCCCTTTTACAAGATAAGCCTGTTGTCTCAAATGTTTCAAAACTACATCATAATTAAAACTAATTTCCTTGAAAATTTCTATATCAGGTTCAAAAGTTATGATAGAACCATTCAATTTTGAAGGACTAATTTTTTTTACATTTGCTTTTTTCTTGCCCTGACTATATTCCTGAACATACTTACCACCATCACGATGAATTTCTACTTTAGTATAAATAGAAAGAGCATTTACTACAGAAGCACCCACTCCGTGAAGACCACCAGATATTTTATATCCTTCTCCACCGAATTTACCACCGGCATGCAAAGTTGTCATAATCGTCTCCAAAGCGGATACCTTGGTTTTTTTATGAATATCTATTGGGATACCTCTTCCGTTATCAACTACTCTTATTCGATTATTTGGTAACAATGCCACTTCCACAGTATCAGCAAAACCACCCATGGCTTCATCCCTAGAGTTATCAAAAATCTCCCAAATTAAGTGATGCAGACCGTCAGTCCCAGTTGTTCCAATATACATTCCAGGCCTTCTTCTAACCGGCTCTAAACCCTCTAAAACAGAAATATCTTTAGCACTATATTCCCCATTTTTTTTAACTTTTTTCTCTTTTTCTTTAGCCATATTTTTTAAAATTAAATGACCAATCATGGCCATTAATACACTTATATTATAGCAAATTCGAACCCTGATTACTACCTAGTTTTCCCCTGTTTTTGCTGAAATTTACCCTATAAAATAGAATTATATTCCACAGGTCAAAAAATAAAAATAGCCATTTTACGCCAATATTCCCTAAACTTATCCTTGGATACAAAAAGCTCTTTTCCTTCCCCATTTCGATAATCAGAATCATGATAATAGAAACCATTTTCATCATAACCAATTAAAACAACTTGGTGAAATTTACCTTCAAATTCTACAGAAAATTTCCTAGCTTTTATGGAAACAATGACAGGATTACCTTTATCTAAAAAATCTTTTAGCTCTTGTTCATCTTCCATACTTTCTTTCCTGAAAGCTTCCATTCCATAATCTTTAGCCAACCCTAAAAGTTTTTCATGTACCCAACCACTCTCACCAAAAGCTTCTTTATCTAAGGCAATTTTCAAAAACTCGTTTGTCTCAGGTGTTTTAACTTTATGAAAATCTAAAACCATTTTTAGACACACTAAACCACAAGTTCTGTCCTGCCAGACTTCATCTTTTATGTCTTCGTATTGAGAATAATAAGGAACTTTTAATTTCATTCAATCTTTACAAACCAAAAACTTTTTTTAAATTATTATCTATTTTTTTCTCTAAACCACTATCTACCCCACCTAACTCACCTAAAATTATTTTTTTATCTAAAGTAGCTAATTTGGAAATTTTTATAATAGAATTTTTCTTTAACCCGTTTTTTGGAGTCTTTTCTATTTTTAAATCTAAAGCAGATTTTTTCCTATAATCAGAAGAAATAAAAGAAACTACAATATCATCACCTAAAGCTTTATCTGAAACAATAACAGCTGGTCTAACTTTTGAAGCTGATAAATCAGTAAAAGGAAAAGGGGTTAATATAATCTTAAATTTTTTATACATACACCACTTTTAAATCATTAACTGAATAAATATCTGGCTCATTTTTCAAGAAAATAAAAGAAGAAGAATTAGCATTAAAGTTAGTAATCTTCGAAACTTTTTTGTTTAAATTTTCGGGATATTTAATGATAAGAATTTCAGGTTTGTTTCTCCTTCCAACAATCAAATTTTTACCCGAAACAACATCTTTTAATGAAGATGGTAAGTTCTTTCTAAAATTCGTTGTAGATAAAATATTCATATTTTGTACATTTTACTTATAGTTATATTGTACATAATCATATAAATAAATCAAATTTTATTTATGAAAAATATTTTTTATTTCTTTAATTTTGGGAGATTCCTATACAATACTGCCTGTTTTATATGAAGCAAGCATATAATTCCATCATTCGGATTATACAAAAATAAGTATTAACATAATCATAAAAATAAATTTAAATTTAAGTATAGTTCAAGGAAACAAGAAAAAATAATTTGAGGCGTATTTTTGATACGGTGAAAATTATTTTTTTGAAGTTGAAGAAGAAATATACTAAATTTAAGTTTATTTATCTAACCTGCCAGTTTTTAGCTTGAATCTCTAAAGTAATCTTTTCCATTATCTTATTTATTTCTTCATCAGTCAGGGTTTTGTCTTGAGATTGAAAAACTAGATTAAAAGCATAGGAAGTTTTTTCTTCACCTTCAGGAGAATAGGTATCAAACAATTTTGTTTGAACCAAAAGCTCTCCAGCATTTTCTTTAACTACAGCTAAAATATCCTCTGCACTATTTTCATTTGGAACAAATACAGCAATATCCCTCAACATGAAAGGATATGAAGATATCTTTTTGAAAACTACTATTTCTTCTGAATCTAAATCTAAAACATCTTCGTATGATTTTGGTTCTGGTAATTGCTCTATCAATTTATCTAAATTAATCTCAAAAACACTATTTTTTACCTCTGGTATTTCTACACCTAAAGCCTCAGAAATTTTTGTCAAAGCTGATACTAAAATTTCATTTTCAACAACTTCCCTCTTTTTCTTTTTGATCACAGAAACACCTAAAGTTAAAGCTGTATATTCACCTTCCAGAGATGGAAAAACTTTACCAATCTCAAAAATCTTAATTTCATCTAAACCTAGAACCGGAGCACCCTTTAAATTTAATTCTAACGATTTTTGAATTCCGTCACTTAAATTAGTTCTTAATTTCCCTAAATTAGAAGCCAACGGCTTTTGAACTTCCACTTCTCCTTTATCACCAAATACATAGGTTTGAACCTCATCAAAACCAACTTTATTTAAAATATTCTTAATTTTATTAATATAATAAAAAGTTTTATCTATTTTTGGTTCAAAAACTTTTTCGACTACAGCTGACTTGATATTTTTATAACCATAAATTCGACCAACCTCTTCAATCAAATCTTCTTTAATTCGCAAATCTAATCTTTCATGGGGAATTGTTACCACATATCTTTCTGAATTATCAGAGATTCTTCCATAACCAATTATATTTTTAAACAACTTATTGTTTTCTAAATTAACTGTCATCACTCCCTTATTTTCGTTATAACGAGAAGCAAAAATTATTTTCCCATCTCTGCCTGTCACTAAGGCAGGACCTAAATATAGACCAACGTGATCAACCCCTTTCTCTTCTTTGCTACCTTTCAAAAACTCAATGGACTCATAAAATATATTTCCTTTACCTGTATTTGAAAAAATCAAATCTCCTGGTTGTAAATCCTTCTCCGTAACTTTTTCACTGAAAAAATATTGATCAATGGAAATCCTTGGAATAGCTAAACCAGCTTGAGTAAATAGATAAGCTGTAAAAGATGAACAATCAAATTCATTAGGAGCATCAAAAGAAACACTAGATCCATGACGATAGAGTTTACCTTCTAAAGTTGGAGCTAATTCCAAAACCCTATCAATTGGTTTTACTTTTTCAAATTCAAAATTCAGTTTTTTCAAAATATTCTCAATTTCACTATCAGTAAAATTCAATCCTAATCGCCTATTTACCTCTCCCACAGACACACCAACTTTATATAAATTAACCTTTCTAGGATAAACATCTAAAACATCTTCTGAAGCTTTTCCCTTTGCTAAATCCACAACTAATTTAGTTAGCCTTTCCATGGCTTCTCCCACTTTATCTGGTGAAATTCCATTTTCAAAACGAACCGAAGCGTCAGTCCTTAAACCTAATTTTTTAGAAGTCTTCCTTATATTAACTTGATTAAAATTACAGACTGACAAGACAACATTCTTAGTATTTTCATCTATTCCTGAAACTATTCCTCCTTTAGTCCCCGCAATATCTAAGGCTTTTTCTTTATCACTAATAACGACCATGGTTTCATCTAATACAAATTCCCCACCGTCCAGAGTGGTAATCTTTTCTCCTGACTGAGCTGTTCTTATATTAAATTCTTTAATGTCATCTCCTGCAATTTTGTCAAAATCAAAAGCATGCACTGGCTGTCCTGTTTCCCACATTACATAATTGGTAATATCAACAATATTATTAATTGATTTTTGACCAATTGATTCTAGCTTTTCTTTTAACCAATCTGGTGAGGGTCCAACTTCAACATCTTTCACTAATCTTTTAGTAGCTCGTGGAATTAAAACAGAGTCTTCCACAACAAGAGATATGCTGTCAGAAGATAGTAAACCTTTTTCAGTGCCATACTGATAATCTTTTTCTTTTAATTTAAGACCTGTTAAAACTGAAATTTCTTTAGCAATCCCTTCATAACAAAAGCAATCATGTGAACGATTAGGTAAAACATCAATATCAATTGAATCATCTTCAGCTCCTTCTATTTCAAAAGCATGAAAAGTTAAAGTCTCTACCAAATCTTTAATTTCGGGCAAACTCCCTTGCCCGTCCTCAGGATTAGGGTCTTCAAAATATTCTTGTAACCATTTATATGAAAACTGCATAACTATAATTAAAATTGATTAACTAATTTTAAATCTCCAGAATAAAGTCTTCTAATATCATCCAAACCGTGTCTCAACATAATAATTCTATCCACACCTATACCAAAGGCAAAACCTTGATACTTTCTACTATCAATTCCACAACTGTTTAAAACGTTAGGATGAACCATTCCTGCCCCTAAAATTTCAATCCAACCACTATGAGAACAAGATGAACAACCTTTTCCTTTGCAACGGAAACAAATCATATCTACTTCCACACCAGGTTCCACAAAAGGAAAATATCCAGGGCGAAGACGAATAATTACATCTTCTCCAAACAATTTTTTGAAAAAAGTTTCAAGAGTTCCTTTTAAATTTGCTAAGGTAATATTCTCACCAACAACTAAACCTTCACATTGATGAAATTGAGCGTCATGGGTTACATCGGTAGCTTCATTTCTAAAAACCTTACCAGGCACTACAATAGCAAAAGGAGGTTTATTATTTTCCATGTAACGAACCTGCACGGGTGAAGTATGAGTTCGTAAAAGTTTTTTTAGATTATCTGTATGTTCACTGGAAGGAAGAGGTTTTAACCAAAAGGTATCTTGCATATCTCTAGCAGGATGATTTTTAGGCACATTCAAAGCATCAAAATTATGATATTCATCTTCTATTTCTGGGCCACTAACTACCTCAAAACCCATCTCAGAAAAGATTTCAGAGATCCTTCGAATTGTCTGGGTGATTAAGTGGAGATGCCCTTTTTCTTCAGTACTTATATCGTTTTCTAAACCTTCATCTTTTTTCATTGTTATCAATTATACCTAAAAAACAGTAAGTTTTCAAACAACCTTACTTTTATA
>CAYLHD010000009.1:8586-24541 GCA_964383545.1 uncultured Candidatus Saccharibacteria bacterium
CAATTATACCTAAAAAACAGTAAGTTTTCAAACAACCTTACTTTTATACTTTTCCTATTTTTATGGTATTATTTCTTCAATGACACCTAGAAAAATACTATTCATAATCACTAAAGCTAACTGGGGAGGTGCCCAAAAATATGTTTTTGACTTAGCCACAAGTCTAAATGATTTTGAGGTAAAAGTAGTTCATGGTGAACCAGTAGGAGAATTAACTAAAAAATTAAAAAATGCAGGAATAAAAACTATCCCAATTGGAAACCTAGAAAGAGACATTAGTTTTTTCAAAGAATTAAAAGCAGCCTGGTCACTCTTCAAAATACTTAAAAGTGAGAAACCAGATATAATACATTTAAATAGCACAAAAATTGGTGGTCTAGGTGCTTTTATCGGTAGATTGGTAGGTATAGAAAAGATTATTTTTACAGCCCACGGTTGGGCCTTTAACGAAGACAGAGTATTTTGGCAAAAACTACTTATTAAAATGTTAAGTTGGAAAACTATCCTTCTAAACCACAAAACAATTGTCCTTTCTCAAAAAGAATATGATCAAGTTATACATTGGCCATTTGTAACAAAAGATAAATTAGAGTTGATTCATAACGGAATAAAACCAATAAATTTCTTAGACAAAACATCAGCTAGAAATTATTTTAATACTATAATTACAGACCAAGACAAAGTTGTTGGAACAATTTCTGAATTACACAAAAACAAAGGTTTAAAATACGCCATAAAAGCTATTGCTGAAATAAGTAAAAAAATCAAAGATATAAAATTTATAATAATTGGAGAAGGAGAAGAAAGACCAACACTAGAAAAATATATTAAACAACAAGGGCTAGAAAATAAAATTTTCCTAGTCGGTCAAGTATCAGAGGCTTCTCGTTATCTAAAAGCCTTTGATATATTTTTACTCTCTTCAGTCAAAGAAGGTTTTCCTTTCGTTTTACTTGAAGCTGGTTTAGCTGAGTTACCAGTTATTTCAACTAAAGTAGGAGGTATTCCTGAAATTATTGAAAATAATAAGACTGGGATATTAATTGAGAGCAAAGATAGTAAAAAAATAGCAAAGGGTCTGGAAACCTTAATCGAAAACGAAAAACTTCAAAAAACTTACGGCCAAGCTCTAAACAATAAAATAATTAAAGATTTTTCTTTTGGAGAAATACTTAAAAAAACTAGGGAATTGTATGAATTGGAGTAATTAGAGTTTTTAAAAAGGGTGGATTTTGCGAAGCAAAATCCACCCTTTTAAATTTTTTTCTAAAAACTAAATCTCTATACTAGTCTATTCCCAAAAACTCATTATGCATATCATCTCGATGAACAACTCGAGAATATCTTCTCATACCCATTAAAATACCCAAGCCAATAAATTCTACCAATAAATGAGACCCTCCATAGCTCATAAAGGGAATTGTGATTCCTGTGACAGGAAGCAGACCAATATTCATACCAACATGAATAACAAAATGACTAATAAACATAATCGCTAAACCAAGACCAAACAGAACTTCAAAATTTGAAGCCCCTTTAGCTGCGTTAATTAAAATTCTCCAAATAACTATACCAAAAAATATAAACAAAAAAACAATACCAACAAAACCCCATTCTTCAGCGAAAGCCGAAAAAATAAAATCAGTTTCATACTCTGGTAAAAACTGTAATCTTGATTGAGTCCCAAAACCAACGCCTTTCCCTAAAAGTTGCCCAGATCCAACCGCAATAGTTGACTGATAAGCATTATAACCAGCTCCTTGAATATCAGCCATAGGATGAATAAATGTTATGATTCTTTGTTTTTGATAATCACCAAAAACATAGAACCAAAGACCTACAAAAGCAACAGCTCCTACTAGAAAAACAGCTAGAAGATGTTTTTTTGAAATACCTGAAACAAACACCATACCAAACCAAATCAAAAAAATTATAATAGCCGAACCAAAATCAGGTTGTAATAAAACTAAAACAAAAAAAACAAAAGCATAAAAACCAGAAACTAAAATGTGACGAATATTAGCAATCTCAATATGTCTTTTAGAAAAATATTTAGATAAGAGTAAAATTAAAACTAACTTAACAAGATCAGCTGGCTGAAAAGCAAATACACCTAAATCAAACCAACTCTGAGCTCCTTTAATACTACTTGTCACAAAAAGAAAAGTCAGTAAAAGAACAGAAATAGCAAAAAAAGAAAGTAAAACACCTGTTTTTCTAAAAAAACGAAAATCAAAAAAACTTAGAACAAAAAAAGTTAAAACAGAGACAAGCAACCATATTAATTGTTTCTGAAAAAAATAGTTCTGACTAACAAAAGAGTTCATGGTTATCAAACCAGCAAACACCAAAGGAAGAACAGAAGCAAAAAGAATCCAGTCTATTTTTGACCTTGACCACAAATTAGCAAAAGCTCCCTTTATATTAAAAGACATATCACCTTAATTTTGAAACAGGGAAAATATCCACTTTAATAACCTCTCTATCAAAAGCATCAGGCCAAGTAAACACAACGTTTTCAAACGAATCCTTTCTGATTACATCTAAAAAAGTTTTAGAACTATTTATTAAATTATCATTAATATCTAAAAGAAGAACAACAACTTCAACATTTTCAATATCTTTAACAGACTCATTATTTATAATAGCTGTTACCCTTGGTAAACCATTTTTTTCATAAAAACGAATACTTTCTATAAAAATTTCTGGTCCTGGTTCAGTTTCTAACCAATTAGGTTCAGCTGTAAATTCAAAAACTGTTTTTGTAGGAATCCTATTACCCACATAAATAGCTCCACTGAATATTGGAAACTGCTTATTAGCCGGAATAAAAGCTGCTCCTATATAATCAGTTACTAACAAACCATCGTCATCATACATTTTAAAAATATAGGGAACTGAATAAGCTTCTGCCGAAACATTAGGATTTTCAATTAATGCTGTCGCACTATATGAATCTTCGGTCATTCTTGATACACGGGCCCAATGAACAATAGGATTAATTATTTCAAAACCACAAACAGTTAAACAAGGACCTCCACAATCAATACCATTTTCTTCTTGATTTAATTTACCATCAAAACAAGTAGGTTTTTCATAAAAATAAAAAATAACTATAATAATTAAAATAACAAAAACAATTAAAGTTAATGAACCGATATAAATAGATTTTCTCTTTGATGACCAAGACATTTGTTTATATAATAGCAAAATTTAGAATAAAGAAAAGCAACAAAAAAAACAACTCTTGTTAATAAACAAAGGTTGTTTTTAAAATTATAAAATTTTTCAATATTTTGTTCTGGCGGCTACTTACTTTCCCCAAAAAATGAGTATCATCAGCGCTAATGAGCTTGACTTCCGAGTTCGGAATGAGATCGGGTATAACCCCATTGCCAAACCACCAGAACAAAATATTGAAAAAATATTTTGAATTAAATAACAGGTAAAAATAAACAAGATTGCGAACTTTAAAATTCCTAACAAGAAAATCAACGAATTAGTACTTCTCGGCTAAATGTGTTACCACACTTACACCTAAAGCCTATCACCTAATCATCTCTTAGGGGTTTCAAACGAAATCTAATCTTGAAGTTGGCTTCCCTCTTAGATGCTTTCAGAGGTTATCCATTCCCAACATAGCTACTCAGCGATGCCCTTGGCAGGACAGCTGATACACCAGAGGTCAGTTCACTCCGGTCCTCTCGTACTAGGAGCAAATCTTCTCAAATTTCTACGCCTGCAGCAGATAGGAGACCAACCTGTCTCACGCATGATAATCAATTGTTTCCAATTGCATGGACTAAATCTTCTCTAACGTAACGTTAAAGCCCAACGTATAGTCTCTACGGGTCCTGTGAAGGTTCCCTCGGTATTGCCATTTAAGGTTTTACCGATATAAGTTGAATTTTTCCCCAAATCTTTTTACAATTTGGGACCGCCGTGTAAGATCGATCTTTTTTCCTATCTCAATATATTTTGTCAACGAAAAGACTATGATAAATAAACAATGTACAGAGCTTAGATTATTTAAAAGTCAAAATTATTTAACTTCTAAACGGTCTAAACCCAGCTCGCGTAACTTTTTAATTGGCGAACAGCCAAACCCTTGGAAGCTTCTCCACCTCCAGGATAAGTTGAGCCGACATCGAGGTGCCAAACAACGCCGTCGCTATGGACGCTTAGGCGTTATTAGCCTGTTATCCCCAGGGTAACTTTTATCCGTTAATCTCGGGCCGTGTCTAATTCGAGCCCTCGGTTCACTATGTTCTGCTTTCGCACCTGCTTGAGATGTACCTCTCGCAGTTAAGCCAGCTTGTGCCATTACACTATCAGCACGGTTTCCATTCGCGCTTAGCTGACCTTAATAAACTCCTCCGTTACTTTTTAGGAGGATAGCGCCCCACTAAAACTACCTGCCAGGCACTGTCTCTTACCGTTTTTTCCGATAAGATTAGAATGCACATTTCAAGAGAATGGTATTTCACTGACGACTCCGGTACTCCCAAAAGAATACCATCAAAGTCTCCCATCTATTCTACGCAATTAAAACGAACACCCAATACCAAGCTATAGTAAAGCTCCTGGGGTCTTTTCGTCTAGCTGCAGGTAACCGGCGTCTTCACCGGTATTGCATTTTCACCGAGCTATTCTCCGAGACAGTGCCCCACTCATTACACCATTCGTGCACGTCTGAACTTACCAGACAAGGAATTTCGCTACCTTAGGACCGTTATAGTTACGGCCGACATTCACCAGGGCTTATACAGTCCAGCATATTAATAAATTAATATACCCCCCGTATTTAACCTTCTGGCATTGGTCAGGTGTCACCCCCTATACATCCTCTTACGAGTTCGCAGGGAGCTGTGTTTTTGATAAACAGTTGGCAGGGCTACTTTCGCTGCGGCCAAATTATAGCAAGCTACAATTTGGCAAACCTTATTCCGAAGTTACGGTTGCTTTTTTGCCGAGTTCCTTGGAGAAAAATCACTCGTTCGCCTTGGTCTTCTCGACCTGACTACCTGTGTCGGTTTAGGGTACGGTTCCTTTATTTTTATGCTTAGAAGGTTTTCTTGGAAGGCTCTTCGCAAAAATCCCCTTTCCCGAAAGAAAGAGTCTTGTCTATTTTCGAAACTTGTCCGAAGACCATATCCCGGATTTACCTAAGATACGTTTCTTGAAATAAACAACACAAATCCAATAATGTGCTTCTACTTGTGTCCTCCGTCACTCCATCGCAAAATAAAGAAGTCATGGAATATTAACCATGTGTCCATCGGATCCAGCTTTCGCCATCTCCTTAGGCCCGACTAACCCTTCGCTGATCACCATTGCGAAGGAAACCTTAGTCTTTCGGCGTGCGGGGATCTCACCCGCATTGCGGTTACTTGTGCCAACATTTTTACTTCTATACGCTCCACTATGACTCACGTCTTTAGCTTCATCGCAGAATAGAATACTCTCCTACCGCTCATCTACTCGAAAGTAGACGAACCCTAATCTTCGGTATCATACTTAGCCCCGATAATTTGCGGTGCAAAATCTCTGAATGAGTGAGCTGTTACGCTATCTTTAAAGGATGGCTGCTTCTAAGCCAACCTCCTCATTGTCTGAGAAATTTCACCTCCTTAAGTGCACTTAGTATGAATTTAGGGACCTTAGATGTAGATCTGGGCTGTTTCCCTTTTGACCAGTGGAGCTTAGCCCCCACAGTCTAACTGCTTAGAAATTGACTACTGGTATTCGGAGTTTGATAGGAATGACGAGGTTTCCCCCTATTCAATCCTTCCAGTGCTCTACCCCCAGTAGGTAATCTAAACGCTAACCCTAAAGCTATTTCGGAGAGAACCAGCTATTACCAAGTTCGATTAGCTTTTCACTGCTTACCACAAGTCATCCGATGGTGTTGAACGGCCAACCGGTTCGGGCCTCCAGTAGTGTTTCCACTACCTTCACCCTGCTCATGGCAAGATCACTTGGCTTCGGGTCCAAAACATGAAGTTATAATTTGCGCTATTCACACTCGCTTTCGCTATGCCTTCGAGGGATTACCTCTTCGACGAACTACATATTTTGACTCGTTGGCTCATTCTTCAATAGGCACGCTACAACGGACGCAAGCGCCCGCCGTAACTCCTTGTAAGCATATGGTTTCAGGTCTATTTCACTCCCCTCTCCGGGGTTCTTTTCACCTTTCCCTCACGGTACTTGTTCACTATCGATCTCTAAAAGTATTTAGCCTTACCGGTTAGTTCCGGCAGATTCATCCAAGCTATTCATGTCTTGGACTACTCAGGAGTAACAAAAAGAAGATATGATGTTTTCGTTTACGGGGCTATTACCCTCTAACGCTTTGCTTCCCAGCAAATTCAACTAACAAAATACTTTGTAACTTCTCATATTACCGAAGTAATAAATTCTGTTATCCTACAACCCCGAATTCTATAAATAGAATTCGGTTTGGGCTCTTTCCTTTTCGCTCGCCGCTACTAAGAAAATAACTATTGTTTTCTTTTCCTCTGGGTACTGAGATGTTTCACTTCCCCAGGTACGCTTCTGATGTCGAGCATCAGATAATAGAAATCTATTCTATTGGGTTTCCCCATTCGGAGATCTCCGGGTCAAAGGTAGCTAGTCACCTCACCGAAGCTTATCGCAGACATGCCACGTCCTTCATCGCCTTTTAGAGTCAAGGCATCCACCATACGCCCTTAAATTTCTTGTTAGGAAATTTAAAAACCGCAATCTTGTTATTGAACTACAAAATGATTTTATGTTTTATAGTTCAAAAATGCTTACTTTAAATTAAAAAATAAATTTTAAAATTTAAAGTTATTTACCTGCTATTCAATTTTCAATGAATCAATCGTCCTGAATTAAAAAAACCGCTTACGAAGCGGCAAAAACAAACCAACAAGATTTATTATTACCGTCTTTTAAGTTGATTTTTCTCTAACATACAGTGACTAGTAGTATATAGAAAAATAAAGATTTTGCAACTAAAAATAGGTAGAAAAACAGGGGATTTTGATGGTATCAAAATCCCCTTATTAACAAACAAATAATAGCCAAAAACCAGCATAATTTGAACATTAAACCTTATAAAATAAAACAAGGGTTTTAGCTTACGCTAAAACCCTTTAACCCTATATTTCAAACCCTACATAAAAAGGTAAGAAAAAACTTCATTTAATCCATTTTCTCCATCATACTTTTAAGAGCTTTGGATTTATCGAAACATTCATCAGCACGTAAATTTAAAAGTTCTCCTTTACTGAGAAAATAAAGATGATTCCCTCTACAAGCGTTTTTTAAATGAAAAAGAAATTCTACAGCTATTTCGCTACCACTAGCTTTGAAAAAACAATTTTGAGAACTATCAAAAAGATCAATATGAATTTCTTCTTTTTTTGGTAAAACACAGCCTCCGATTGCCCTGATAGTAACTCTTAAATTCTGATTCTTCACCCCTCCTAAAATAACCTCCATAGGAAAGGGAATCTTTATTAAGGAGAGAACCTTCCCCAACAAAAACATCATAGAACCTTTCTTTTCATCTTCCCAATCTGTTACTAGAAAATGAAGATCTGAATCAAAAGAAATTCCACCCTCATCTTCATAATTTATTACTACCTGAACCTTAACTGGATAAAGCTTTTTTTCTTCCATCGTCGTTCCTCCTTTTTTTCAATATTTTTTATATTAAGAACATCTATTCCAGATAGAGTAAATCACATTTTTAAAAAAACCACAAATATTTATAAATTAGCATTTTTCTTTCAAAATACTTTCTACTTCTTTAACCTCACCTAAAATCCCGTCAATTAAATCATAATCTTTAGCTTCTTCCACAGTTACCCAAGCAAATTTATCAGTATCATCATCTAATTTCACTTTACCAGATTCGTAGGGTCCATAATAACTTAAGATAATAGCAGGAGTCCCACCAGGAATAATAAAAGTAATATCTAATAAAAATTTCATTTTTCCCACCACTAAATTAACTTCTTCTTTAACTTCCCTTCTTAAAGAACTCTCAATAGCGTTATACCACTGGCCGTTCACATCAGCTGGAGTATTAGTATAATCATCAGTTTCCAATCCCCCTCCAGGCACCGTCCATTTCCCAGGAAAAGCTTTCTTTTCCAAACTCCTCTGAGTAATCAAATATTTAAAAACACCATCTTTTTCTTTATAAATAATTGCTGTAGAAGTAATCCGATGTAATTCTTTATTTTTTATTTCCATGAAATTTTATTAACTATTAATATTGACACTTTCTACACCAAAACACAGATCTTTGGCTTAACTTCAATCTTTCAATCTGACCACCACATCTTGTACATTTCTTACCTTCTTTTCCATATACTTTTAGAAAATTCTGAAATTTACCTTTCTTTCCAGAAGTATCTCTGTAATCAACAGTGGAAGTCCCCCTCATCTTCACGGACTTTTTCAAAATCTTCCGCATAGCTTGATAAAATTTTTTTCGCTCTTCTCGTTTTAAACTCTTTATTAATCGCTCTGGCGCAATCCCCGCTTCAAATAAAATTTCACTTCTATAAATATTCCCTACCCCTGCTATCCATTTTTGATCTAAAATCACCGTCCCAATTTTACTTTTCTGCTTTTTCTCTAACAGAACTTCAAACCTCTTCAGACTTAAATCCACACTTAAAGCATCAATTCCCAACATAGCAATTTCCTTCATTTTTTCAACTTCTCTCGTTTTTACCAAAGCCAACCAAGCAAACTTTCTCATATCCGACATCGCTAACCTATCACCATTTTTAAAATAAATGATGTGATGAATATACCCGTTAACCTTCTCCTTAAAATTTCCAGTACTTATAACACTGTTAATCTTAGATTTAAATAACAAATGACCGATCATTTTTAAATGTATAACGATAGAATAACCATTACTTAAATTAATAACCAAATGTTTCCCTTTCCTGTCAGTTCCAACAACTTTTTTCCCCACTATACCTTTTTTAAAAACACTAAAATTTGGTCTGACAGCTTTTTTATAATCACTCCAAACATCCACAATAGTTAAACCAACCACCTTTTCTTCCAAATCATCTACAATTGTCTGTACTTCTGGTAACTCTGGCATATCAACATAATAACACAAAAAAAAGAAGTGGATTTTGCTTCGCAAAATCCACCTCCACACTTTAAACAAAAAAATCAAAAAACTAGAGAGCCAAATTATTGACTCTTTAAACAACGAACTGAAAAGCCGTAAGTCTGACTAACCGGACAATTAAAAACAAATGAACAACCAGAAGATAAATAGTATCTCCAAGCATCGGTGTCAGATAGAAAAGATGGTGAAGATGACCAAAGATTCATATACAAGGTAATATCTTGGAAACTAGTATCATCATGGCGAAAACCAGCGTAAACAATTTCACCAAAATCTTCTTTTTTAAATCGATCAAACTCCTTGTCAGTTGGCATTCTCTTACCAACTTTCTTTGTCTCCCGCATAGCAGCAGACCAAGTAAACAGCTGTTGACCGATTAATTTTTTGGAAACACCGTTAACATATTCCCAGATATCTCCCTTTAGGTTCTCAATAAGAACAATATCTTGTGCATTAACTACCAATTTCCAATCAGAAGAATCAACCCGAAAGTTCTCATCCTCCAATTCAAGCAGTGTATTTTCGAAACAAATAATACCTTGTTCATTTACACTCTTTACCCAATCAGAAGAATCAACCCGAGAGTTTTTGTCCTTTAGTGGTTCCACCACAAGTTGTTTCATTTCTGCCAAGATTTTATTTATACGATCCTGAAAATGCTCAAATGTTTGTTTGTCCATTTTACCCCTCCCTTTTTTATATCAGTTTATATGAAATTTACAAAAGGTTAAAAACCAAAACTGTCTAACTTTGACTATACATCAATCTAACTAAACCGTCAATCTAAACTCTTAAATTTCAATAATTACGTTATCTTGGAAATTTTTACAAAAAAAAGGTGGATTTTGCTTTGCAAAATCCACCTCCACACTTTAAACAAAAAAAATCAAAAAACTAGAGAGCCAAATTACTGACTCTTCAAACAACGAACCGAAAAACCATAGGCCGGATTAAGGGCGAAACGTCGGACAGTCGGATGGCTGGAGTACAAATTGCAACTCCAAGCATTAGATCCAACTGTGGAAGAAGACCAAAAGTTCGTATGCATACCCAAATGATTAAAACTACCATCCGTATAACGGCTACCGACGTAAACGATTTCGCCAAAATCTTTTTCTTTTAACCGATCAAAATCATTATTAGTCGGCATTCTCTTGCCAGCTTTTTCTGTTTCTCTCATGGCGGCTTCCCAAGTGAACAGTTGTTCACCAATCAATCCTCTTCCAACCCCGCCAATATATTCAAAAACATCTCCTTCAAGGTTCTCGAGAAAAACAATACCTTGTTCATTAGTTGTCTCCTTCCAATCAGAAGAATCAATTCGAAAATTTTCATCCTCTAATCCAAATATTATCTGTCGAAGATGAACAACTTTATTCTCTTTTATAATCATCTTTTTTACTTCTGACAACTTGCCAGAAACTTCTTCCAAAAGTCTCTCAATTTCCTTGTCACTCATTGTTACTCTCCTTTTTTGTCAGTTTATATGAAATTTACAAAAGGTTAAAAACCCAAACTATCTAACTTTGACTATACATCAATCTAACCAAACCGTCAATCTAAACCCTTAAAATTTCAATAATTACATTAAAACACTCAGTGTTTTAATGTAATTAACCTCTTTTGACCATTTTATAAAAAAGTGGGACGGCTTCGCCGTCCCACTTCCTTTCTTTTATTTCCTTTTCCCAACTTTCCTTCTCCTCACAATCATAAAGTTTGAATACTTCTTTGGTTTTCTAGTCTTCTGACCTTTACCACACGGTTTACCCCACTTAGTTTTAGCCCTTCGCAAACCTCGTCCAGCTTTTCCTTCACCACCACCGTAAGGATGGTCTACAGCATTCATAGCACTTCCACGAACAGTTGGTCTTTTACCCAACCAACGATTTCTACCAGCTTTCCCAATAGTCACCAATTTATGTTCGTCATTTGAAACTTCACCAATAGAAGCCCAGCACTTACCTGAAACTTTTCTCACTTCTGAAGAAGGCATCTTTAAGTGAACCATTCCAGCATCCTGAGCAACTACCTCTACATAATTTCCAGCAGAACGAGCTATTTTAGAACCACTTTCTGGTTTTAACTCTACATTATATACAAAGGTACCTACAGGAATCTTAGTAAGAGGTAATCTATTTCCAGCAGTTAATTCTGCTTTTTCTGAGACAACAAAGGTATCACCAACTTTCATTGCTTTAGGAACAAGAACATATCTTCTCTCACCATCGTTATAACAAACCAAAGCAATAAAGCCTGATCTGTAAGGATCGTACTCAATAGTTTCTACTTTAGCAGGAATGTCCTTTTTATTATATTTAAAATCAATTAAACGATACTTCCTCTTATGACCTCCTCCTTGATGACGAGTGGTAATTCTACCAAATGCATTCCTACCAGCTCTTCTAGCTTTTCCAACTGTTAATGCTTTATGAGGTTTATCGGTAGTCAAAAAATCTCGGTAATTAATACCTGTCATATGTCGTCTAGATTGTGTAGTTGGTTTATATCTTTTCATATTACTTAGCAATAATTTTCAGCTATTGCGAACTTTAATTACTTGTTAAATTATTCCTTCCAAGCTGGTAGAGTTTTCATATGTTCCTCTATCATTTTCTTGGTCTCATCTTTATCTTCAAATTTTCTACCTAATATTTTTTCTCCCTCATCTGACATAGCCCATTCAATACCATCATTTAAAACATCTTCATAGGATTTTAAATTTCCATTCTCATCCAAACAATGTGAACAATATTTTTCTCCTTCTACCGGACCACCACATGCTTCACACTTTTTTACATCTTCATTCATAATACTATAATTAAACAATACTTATTTTATCACCCTCCTTTAGAGTAATATATGCTTTCTTACCTCCTGATTTTACTCCTTTCTTACCACGGTAGATTATATCCTTAGATGGAATAGTCACCACTCTTATTTTAATCGGTGTAACTTTATATAAAAATTCAATAGCTTCTTTAATCTGAAATTTATTAGCATCTCTAGTCACTTCAAAAACATAAACATTATTTTCTGAAGAAACAGTAGCCTTTTCTGTTACATGAGGCCTAACTAAAATACTGTCCAAATTAATGATTTTGTTGTTCCCTTTTTTTGTTTCTTTTTTCTCAGTCATGATTATTTTTCTTCTTTTCCAGCAGATTTATCTGAACTTTCTAGTTTTTTAACCAAAAATTCAATGCTTTCTTCTGGTTTTGTGATTATTAGATATTTATAATTTAAAATATCTAATGGATTTATATTCCTTAATTCACTCACTAACAAACTAGAAAAATTAGAAAAACTTTTTTCTACATTTTCATCTCTTTCACCCAAAGATAAACAAACTGAATTATTCTTTTTATTTAAAATACCTTCAAAATCTTTTATTCCACTCAAGTTAGTCAAAATAGATTTTGCTTCCTTTGTTTTAGGAGCATCAAATATAAGATTATCGACAAAAAGAATTTCACCATCTTTCATCTTTTGAGAAAGAACCGTAAATAAAGCCTTAATTTTCATCTTCCTATTGATTTTCTTTGACCAATTCCTTTCGTTAGTAGGACCAAAAGTAACACCCCCACCTCTCCAAATTGGTGATCTATTAGAACCATGTCTCGCACGACCTGTTCCTTTTTGTCTCCAAGGTTTCTTTCCTCCTCCTCTAACATCACCTCTATTTTTAGTATGAGCAATACTATCTCTTCTATTAGAAGCCATAGAAATAACTACTTGATGAACCAAATCATCTTTCCAAGGTAAAGCAAACACCTCTTCTGGTAATTTTATCTTTTTTACTTCTTTTCCTTTTTGATCGTAAATTTTTGTTTCCATGATAATTTTAATTCAATTTTAACCAACTATCTCAACAAGAGTTCCTTTTCTTCCGGCAATAGCGCCCTTAACTAAAATTTGATTACTCTCTTTATCAATTTGTGCAATCTTTAAACCTTTAATAGTTACTCTATCAGAACCCATACGGCCACCCATTTTAGTTCCTTTGAAAACTCTTTGTGGACCAGTTGCTCCAATAGAACCTGGTTCTCTTTCTGAATGTTTCTGTCCATGACTTCTTCTTCCTCCATGGAAACCATGTCTTTTCACAACTCCTTGAAAACCTTTACCTTTACTGATTGAAGACACTGTTACTTCATCACCCACTTCAAAGATAGATAAGTCTATCTTATCTCCAACCTTATATTCGCCAGCATCTTTTCCTAAACGAAATTCTTTAGAATATCTAAAATTGCCTAAATCTTTAAAATGTCCTTTCAAAGGTTTGTTAATATTCTTTTCTTTCTTCTCACCAAAAGCTACTTGCACAGCTGAATAATCATCTTTCTCTTCATCCTTAATTTGAGTAACAACCACAGGACCAGCTTGAATAACAGTTACAGGGTAAACCAAACCTTCTTTATCGAAGACTTGTGTCATTTTTTCTTTTGTTCCTAAAATAAATTTCATTTTCATTCTTTTACAAAACTTTTAATAAAAAACCCGAAATAAGTTCCGTTAAACAGACTTTCGGAGCCCGAGCGAAGATAGTAATTTTGAGCTTTTCTCAAAATCATGAGCAAGGGCGAGAATGAACAAAATTTTTTCGGACCTGCAAGGAGAAAAAATTATTGTGTTCTGTTTGGAGGAAACTTATTAAGGGTTTTTTATAATTTATTTACTCATAACATTTACATCAATTTAACATCAATATCAACTCCTGCTGGCAAATTCAAGTTTGTCAAAGCGTCAATGATTTCCTTAGACGGACTAAGAATATCAATCAATCTTTTATGAACTCTCATTTCAAACTGTTCCCTAGCATCCTTAAATATAAACGTTGATCGGTTAACTGTATACTTTTTAATGGAAGTTGGCAAAGGTACTGGCCCACGGACATTAGCATCAAGTCTAAAAGCAGTATCCATTATCTGTTTAACAGAAGAATCTAGAATCTTGTATTCATAAGCTACGACTTTGATTCGCAACTTACTAACAACAGCTTTATCCTCCGTAGCTTTTGTCTTTACCTTTTTTTCTGTTGCTTTTTCAGCAACAACTTTCTTTTTTTCTTTGGTCGCCGATGAGGCAACTTCATCTTTTTTTACAGTCATTATATTATTTTTTATTTCTGTCTTTTAACAGAATCTTCTTAAATTACACCCGAAGGTGCATAACCTTAAGAAGAAATTTTTGTTACAGCTCCTGCTCCCACTGTCTTACCACCTTCACGAATTGCGAACCTTTGTTGTTCCTCTAAAGCAATCGGTGATTGTAATTTAATCTTGAAAGTAGCCGTATCCCCTGGCATAACCATCTCAACTCCGTCAGCCAAAGTTACTTCTCCAGTCACATCAGTTGTTCGAATGTAAAACTGTGGTTTATAACCTGAGAAAAATGGAGTATGTCTTCCACCCTCTTCTTTTTTTAGAATATAAACTTCTGCTTCAAATTCTGTATGAGGAATCAATGTACCTGGTTTAGCCAAAACTTGACCTCTGTGAATATCTTCCTTTTTAATACCTCGAACCAAAACACCTGCATTGTCTCCAGCCATACCTTCTGGTAATGACTTATTGAACATCTCAATTCCAGTTACTGTTGTTTTAGTTGTATCTTTAATTCCAACAATTTCTACTTCCTCTCCAACTTTTACTTTTCCCCTTTCAATCTTACCTGTAACCACTGTTCCACGACCTTCAATTGAGAAGATGTCTTCAATCGGCATTAAAAATGGTTTATCTGTATCTCTCACTGGCTCTGAAATATAAGAATCTAGAGCATCAGTTAATTCAAGAATATTTTTAATTTCAGGATCATCAACAGTAGTTGCTTCAAGAGCTTTTAGAGCAGAACCTCTGATAACAGGTGCTTTTTCACCATCAAAATCATATTTAGTTAACAACTCTCTTACTTCCTCTTCAACCAAGTCAATCATTTCAGGATCATCAACCATATCACATTTGTTCAAAAATACAATAATCTTAGGTACACCCACTTGTCCGGCTAGAAGAATATGTTCTCTGGTTTGTGGCATTACACCATCTGTAGCAGCAACAACTAGAACAGCTCCATCCATTTGAGCAGCACCAGTAATCATGTTCTTAATATAATCAGCATGACCAGGAGCATCAATATGAGCATAGTGCCTCTTTTCTGTCTCATACTCATTATGAGAAAGAGCAATAGTAATTCCTCTTTCTTTTTCTTCGGGAGCACAATCAATTTCGCTGATGTTTCTCATTTTAACTGTATGACCAGCCAAATTCAAAGCATGCAAAATAGCTGCTGTTAAAGTTGTCTTACCATGGTCAACGTGACCGATAGTTCCCACATTAACGTGAGGTTTTTCTCTCTTATATTCTTCCGCCATAATAATATTATTTTAATTAATAATTAATAATTCTAATCGGTGTTAAAAACACCGTTTAATAACAAAACTATACTTCCCATATATTAGCAAATCCCCGCAAATAGTCAACCCTATTAAACATAAAACCAAAGATTTTGCTCTTTTATTTCATAAAAGATTTAATATATATAAAAATTATCTCTAAAAATCAAAAGATAAAAAAATTTTAGAGATTCAATCTCTGAGTTAAAGGGGTCGTTCCCCGAGAAGAAGCGAAGTAACGGAAGGGATGTGCGACCCCTAAAACTCAAAGAGAGTCCAACCTTTAACCACTAAATTTAACACTACCATTTCTTAGGTCGTACCTCTTAATTAAAATAACCACAATCTTTTAGAAAAATAAAATAAAAAAAGGTGGATTTTACACTTGCCAAAAGCAAGCACAAAATCCA
>CAYLHD010000010.1:0-2975 GCA_964383545.1 uncultured Candidatus Saccharibacteria bacterium
CGGTAAACTACTGAACATATATTACTCTAAACTACCTTAAATGTCAAATAAATAAAGCCCAAAATACTCCACTTGGAGGTTGAACCCTGCCTGCCGGCAGGTAGGCTCCAAGGATTCTTTGAATAACTCAAAGTGAATAAAAAAGAAAAATCAGGAGATTTGAAGCTCCTGATTTTTCTTTTTTTACTTTATTATAGAAATTACTCTATTTTTTTCTCTTCCTTTATTGACTCTTTAACCTTAACTTCTTCTACAACTGGCTCTTCTATTTTCTCTTCAGTCTTAACTTCCTCTTCTACTACTTCTTTCTTTTCTTCAACTTTAACTTTTTCTACAGCCTCCTTTTTTTCATCTTCTCCTGCTGGTACTTCTTTCTTCTCTTCTTCAATCACTTCTTTAACAATCGGAGTTTTTTTAGGTAAAGCATTTATTTTCTTACCATTAATGATTTTTTCACTAATTAAAATATTATGAACTGTATCAGATACTTGTGCTCCATTCCCAATCCAATATTTTACTCTCTCGCCTTTAACTTGTTTAACATCACTTCTTGCATCATAAAAACCCAAGTTCTCAACAAACTTACCACTCTTAGGGCCTTGTTTAGCATCAGTTAAAATAATCCTATAGGAAGGATCATGTTTACGGCCAACTCTTTGTAATCTAATTTTTAACATAAATAATATACTATCAAAAACCATCGTTAAAATCAACTACTTTCCTCCAAACCTTTATTCTTTTGGTCTCATCAAAGGAAACAAGGTTCCTTCCCTAGCAGACACTCCAGCTAGGGTCCAAAAAAATCTCTCCCCAAAACCGAAACCGCAAGTTGGAGGCATTCCATGTTCTAGCATTTCCACAAATTCATCATCAAGCATCATAGCTTCATCATCACCAGCATTAAGAAGTTCTTGCTGTTTATCAAAACGAGCCTTCTGATCCACTGGGTCATTTAACTCTGAATATCCTCTCCCCATTTCTGAACCAGCAATAATTGGTTGAAACATATCAACTACTTCAGGTTTGCCCTCCTTAGATTTAGCCAAAGGAGCAATTAATTTAGGATGATTAACTAAAAAAGCAGGACCTGCAATATTTTTTCGACAATACTTCCATAAAGTGTCTGTCAATCTTTCCTTATTTTCTCCGCCTGAATAATTAACATGTAATTCTTTCAATTTACTTTTCATTTCCTCTTCAGTAGCACTTATAATATCAATCCCTGTTTGTTTAAGAACTTCATCATGATAATCAATTTTTTTCCATTCATCAGCTAAATCAAATTCATATTTCTCTAGCTTAAACTTAGTTGTACTAAAAACATCTTGAGCAATTTTTTTATATAAATCCTTTACTAAATCCATTCCCTTTTCATAATTTGCAAACGCCCAATAAAATTCCAGATTCGTAAACTCTTGTAGATGTTCAGCACTGGTTCCCTCATTACGAAAAACTTTTCCAATCTCAAAAATCTTATTAAAACCACCAGCAATTAATCTCTTCTGCCATAACTCCCCCACAGAAATTCTCAAATATAAATCAATATCAAAATCGTTGTGATGAGTTTTAAAAGGCTTTGCTTCAGCTCCTCCTGTTGTTAACTCCAAAACAGGTGTCTCTACCTCAATAAATTTTTTCTCTTCAAAAAAACTTCTTACCACTTTCCAAAACTTAGCTTTTTTAACAAAAAGTTCTTTAATCTCTGGATTCATTAAAATATCCAAATATCTTTTACGATATCTTTCTTCAGTGTCCTGTAAACCATGCCACTTTTCTGGTAAAGGTCTTAGACTCTTAGTAACCATCTTCCATTCAATTATCCCCACAGACTCTTGACCTCTCTTTGTTATAAACAACTTTCCTTTTACTGATACAAAATCACCAATATCAACATTTTCATTGAATAAAGAAAATTTATCCTCACCAATAGTATCTTTCTTTAAAACCCCTTGAAAAGTTCCTGTTCCATCATAAAAATTAAAAAACAACAAAGCCCCTTGACCTCGTATAGACATTACTCTCCCGACCAAATCAACTTCTTCACCATCTTTAAAATTTTCACCAACCTCCTGTAAGGTACGAGAAAAATCTATATCAGCTGGATAAGGATTCATTCCACCTTCTTCTAATCTGTTTCTTTTTTCTAATCTAATTTTTCTTATTTCTTCTAGAGAAGCCATTTTTTATTTAATACTAACCACCTTATATTCTTGCATACCTTTAGGTGACTTGAAAGAAAAAGTATCTCCTGCCTTTTTACCTAACATAGCTTGCACTAAAGGTGAAATAACAGAGATTTTATTTTTATTAACGTCGACTTCTTGAGTTCCCACAACCTGAAATTCACGATTTTCTGTGGTACCCTTTTTTTGAACAGTAACAGTTGCCCCAGCATCCACAGAGTCAAATTTATCCTGTTTCACAATAACTGCATTCTTCAAAATAACTTCTAATTCTTTAATTCTTTTTTCTACACCAGCTTGATCTTCCCTAGCCTGATGATATTCAGCATTTTCACTCAAATCACCCAAAGAAGTTGCTTCTCTTAAATGTTCTGCCAATTCTTTTCTTCTACCTGTTTGAAGCCAATCAAGCTCATCCACAAGTTCCTTGTATTTTTTCTTTGTTAAATATTCTTTTTCATCCATATTATTATTATATTATATTATATTCTTGAATTATATTCTAATACATCGGAGCCTAAAAAACAAACTGAAGACAAAATATGAGAGTTAAAATTTTTTATAGGGGTCGGACCCCTGTTTTTTGCAGGGGTCGGACCCCTATAAAACTGGGGGTTAAAATTTTTCTCTTCTCAAATTTTACCTTTGGTTTGTTTTTCCTAAAAAAATATTTCTACTCTTCAAGATACTCAGGTTTATTCTCCTTCATCCACTCCAATAATTCTCTCATCACATATAACCCTCCAATTTGATTATCATAAGGCCCTTTTTCCATCATAATAGTAAAAGCAT
>CAYLHD010000010.1:3075-22505 GCA_964383545.1 uncultured Candidatus Saccharibacteria bacterium
AACCCTCCAATTTGATTATCATAAGGCCCTTTTTCCATCATAATAGTAAAAGCATACCTTGGTTTATCAGACGGGAAAAAACCAACAACCCAAGAGTTTACATTAGTCTTAGTTGTTCCAACTTCAGCTGTCCCTGTTTTAGCAGACACATCAACAAAAGATAACCATAAACCTTTACCTGTCCCATCCAAAACAGCCTGTCTCATTCCTTCTCTAGCTACCTCAAAATAATCATCCGAAATAGGTACGATTTCATAACTATTATTATTTTCTTTTTTCATAATAGTTGGTCGGAATAATTTTCCTCCATTGGCAATGGCTCCAATCCCTCTTACTACTTGTAAGGGAGTTACTTGAAAACCGTATTGCCCAATGGCTGTATGATAGGTATCCCCAATTGTCCAATCTTCTCCATTAAACATTTTGGCCTTCCATTTAGGATTAGGGATGGTTCCTCTTTCTTCAGTAAAACCTTCTATTCCTGTTTCTTCACTAAAACCAAACATCTTAATGTACTCATTAATTTTATCAATTCCTAAACCAACTTGACCTTGATAACCACCTCCTATTTCATAAAAATAAACATCTGAAGAAACAGCTATCGCATCTCTCATATCTACCCAACCATGAACCTTCCAATCATTAAAAACAGTCTCCTTATCTGGAAAGTATGGATTAGGAATAGAAATAGAACCGGTACTTAATATTTTCTTTTCAGGACTAATAATACTCTCGTTTAATGCAGCTATAGCTAAGAAAGGTTTAACAATTGAACCAGGAGTATAAAGACCTGTTGTCACTCTATTTACAAAAGGTTCATCTTTAGCTAAAACATATTTGGCTACTTCATTATTATCCTTACCATTAGATAACACATCTAAATCGTATTCAGGACAACTCACTAAAGCAATAATCTCACCATTCTCCACATCCATTAAAACCCCAGCACCACCTTTAAAACCAATCTTTTCTTTTAAATCAAAAATAAAATTATACAAAGCATTTTGAACATCTATATCAACAGACAAAGTAATACTCTGACCTTTCTCTGTTGGTTGTATCACTGATTCAGATATAATATCCAATAAAGCATCTTTCTCTATAATCTTCAATCCTTTCTTACCACTTAACCTATCATTAAAAAATTTCTCAACACCAACTTTACCCACACATTCATCTTGGTAATAATTCCCACTTTTATCCTTCAAAGGATAACTTACATGTCCAATAATATGAGCTAAACCTTTATAATCAGCATATTCTCTCTTAAAAAAATCCTGACCCACTTCCCTATAGGGTGAATTGAAAGCTAGTTCTTTACCATTTCTATCATAAATAATACCTCTCTCTGAAAAAATAGCCGAATGCTGAAGATGATTATTTTCACTTTTATTTAAAAAATCTACCCCTTTTACTATTTGAAGGTTTCCAATTTTTAAAAGATAGGCCAACATAATCAAAGTGAAAAAAATTCCAACTAAGTTACCAACATTTTTTGTAATGGATTTTTCTATACGACCCTCAAATTGATCCTCGTCAAATTGGGGTAAGTTTTTTGAATCAAGAAAAATATTATCTGGAGTTATATCCCCTGTAGCTTTTCTCCTTCGATTAAGTAACTGTGATTTTCTTCTTAAGAACATAACTTAATTCCTCATTCTTAACTGCTTCCCTAATAATTGAACTAATATAAAAATAACTACTAAAGAAATAAACACTGCTGGTAAATTATAAAATAGCTCTCTCTGATTAAAATAGAGTAAATCAATCAACAGACCAAATAACAAACCTTCGTAAAATGGTTTAAAAATAAAAAAAGAAACCAAGATAAGTGAAATAGATAACCACCAAGGTAAAATAAAAATACTCAAGCAAATAAAAATATTTGCTATTATTCTCCCTGAAGAATCTGAACCCATCTTAATTCAAAAATATTTACTGGAGTTTTAAATAAAATTGTTTGTAAAGGATCTTCAGGAGTAATTAAAATACTCTCCACTGTCCCCAAAATAAACAATTCCATTTCAGGCAAAACGACCACATCACCTTTACTAATAGCCACTCCTTGAGGAAACTTCATTTCAAAATTTCCTCCTCCTTTACCCATAGCTGTTCCCAGTATCTTATTAAAACCAACCATTACATCCAAAATTTCGTTAGGAAATGAATACAAACGAACATTAGCTGTCTTTAAATAAACATCTGCAACTTCACCAATCACAGCATTATTGACGAAAACTTTATCACCTCTATTTAAACCTTCAGCTTCACCAGCATCTATAATCAAAGAATCATATGGTGATAAATTAGGTTTAGCCAAAATATTAGCTAAAACAATCTTCTGATCACCGTTATTCCTTCCTAAAATTTTTTTTAATTCATTATTCTCTTTTACCAAAAGTTGATTAAGAAGAATTCCTGGGCTAAAGTAATTTAATTCTTTCTTTAACTTTTTATTTTCTTCCACCAAACTAGCTTTAGTTTTAAATAGATTAACAGTATCAGAAATTATTTCCGATGAATAATTTTTAAACCACCACACAGGCCTCGCTATATAATTTAAAGGCTCTGTTAGAAAAAAAGTAGCTTTAAAATAAAATAAAACAATCACCACAATAACAGCTAAAAAGAAAAAATACTTTTTCTTACCACTTCCAGCTTTATTATTCTTTGAGAGGTATACCATCTTCGTCTTGAATGAGAACTTCTAAGAAGTCATTAATATCTTCCAATACCACCCCAGTCCCTCGAGCCACAGACGTCAGTGGGTCATCGGTCACATACACAGGCACTTTAACAATTTCAGCCAAAAGTACATCTAGTTGTTTTATTAATGCTCCTCCTCCGGTTAAGAAAATTCCTCTGTTTAAAATATCAGAAACAATTTCTGGTGGCGTCATCTCTAAAACTTCCTTTACACCGTCCAATAGCAAAACTAAAGATTGAGAAATTGCTTTACGAATATGAGTATCATTAACCACAACTTCTCTAGGTAAACCAGTCACCAAGTCTCTTCCTCTCATGGTAGCTTCCAATGGTTCATCCAAAGGTAAAACTGAACCAATATCAATCTTCAAACGTTCAGCTGTTTTTTCACCAATTAAAATTTTAAATTTATTTCTAACATATTGAATAATATCTTCATTAAATTTATCACCAGCTATTCGCAAATTTTTTGAACTAACAATTCCACCTAAAGAAATAACAGCAATATCCGTAGTTCCTCCACCAATATCAATCACCACACTTCCAATAGCATCCTTAATTGGCAAACGGTTACCAATAGCTGCTACCATGGGTTCTTCAATAACATGAACAACTCTTGCCCCAGCATTCATAACAGCATCACGTACTGCCCGTGTCTCCACATTAGTTATTCCCGAAGGCACTCCCACCAACACTCTAGGACCAAACATCTTCCTTGAGTTTTCCTGGGATCTATTAATAAGATGAGCTACCATTTCTTCTGTTATCTCAAAATCTGAAACAACTCCGTCTACTAAAGGTTTAATAGCTGATATATGTGAAGGAGTTCTTCCAATCATTTTTTGAGCCTGACTACCAACAGCCACTACCCGTCCAGTCTTCTCGTTCAAAGCCACCACGGAAGGTTCATTTAAAACAATCCCTCTTCCTCGCACATAAACTAAAGTATTGGCTGTTCCTAAATCAATTCCAATATCATTAGAAAATAAATTCTTGAATTTCTTCTTTAATCTTTCTAAAAAGCTCTTTTTTTTCATTTTATTTAAACAACTCTTCTACTTTTACTATTTTTGATTCACTTTCTGTTCTCCCTTTCAATTCAACTCCACCTTCCTTTAAACTCCTTTCACTCACCACAACTCTCCAAGGTAAACCAATCAAATCAGCATCGGCAAACTTTTTCCCCGCCTTCACATCCCTGTCATCATAAAGAACCTCCTTACCATCTGCAATTAGTTTTTCATAAATTTCTTTAGTTTTTTCATCTTGTCCTAAACTCAATAAATGAATTTGGAAAGGAGCAATAGCTTCTGGCCAAACAATACCTTTTTCATCAGAAAGCACTTCAACAACAGTTCCCATTACCCGACTAATTCCAATACCATAACAACCCATCAAAACATCTTTTCTTTCACCCTGTTGGTCTTTATATTCTAATTCAAATGGTTTAGAAAATTTATTCTTTAAATCAAAAATATTACCTACTTCAACAGCTTTCTCTTCAATTAAATCACTACTACCACATTCAGGACAAACTTTTTGTTCTTCAATAATTTCTTTATTAATGGCTACTCTACACTTCTGACAAACATAAATAGTATCTTCACCAGTTTCTGAAATGGTTTGAAATTCGTGAGAAAATTTAGAAAAAGTTCCTCCCGAAGCAAAAGTTAAATAAGTTAATTCACCTAAACCGATTTCCTTAAAAATATTTAAATAAGCTTGTTTTATCTTTTCATAAAAATCTTCAAAATCTTCCTTACTACTGTGGAAAGAATATAAATCTTTCATTAAAAACTCCCGTCCTCTTAAAATTCCTGACTTTGATCTTTCCTCCATTCGAAACTTATTTTGAAAATGATAAACAGAAAAAGGTAAATCTCGATAAGAAGAAACAAAAGATTTTACCAAAGGAACAACAATTTCTTCATGAGTCGGTCCAAGAGCACTTTCCCTTTTTAACGAATCAATTACTTTATAGAGAACATCTAAAGATTCCCATCTTCCAGTCTTTTCCCAATTTTCCTTAGGATGTAAAGCTGGCATTAAAAGCTCTTGACCATCCAAAGCATTCATCTCTTTTCTTACTATCTCTTCAATCTTTCTTATTACTAAAAAACCCAAAGGTAAATAAGAATACACCCCCGCCATTTCCTTATTAATAAAACCAGCTTGAATAAGTAACTTGGCATTTTTAGCCATCTCATCTTTAGGTGTTTCTTTTCTAGTTTTAGTAAATAGATTACTTTGTAACATTGCTATAATATTAACTTATTATAGCTATTTGGTCAAAAGTTAATTTTCTAACAACCAATCAAAAAATCTGTGGAGGTTGGACCTCCACAGATTTTTTAAAAGATTAAAAACAGGTTATTTTACTAATCACAAAAAACTTATAGAAAGTTAAACCCTGTCTGTTCAACAGGTAAACTCTAAAGATTTCGATAAACTCTATAAAATTTGAATCTTAGAAAAACTTACTTATATCACTAAAAGTAACAACCAACATCAATAAAATTAACAAAACAAAACCAATTAAATTAAGCAGATTAGCTACCTTAGCTTTAATAGGAGAACCTTTAATTGCCTCAATTAAAACAAACAATAATCTTCCCCCATCTAAAGCTGGCACAGGAATTAAATTAATAACTGCCAAGTTAATAGAAATTATAGACACAAAACTAAGTAAATAAATAATACCAAAATTGAATGCCTCCCCCACCATTGAAACAATCCCTATTGGACCAGACACCTGAGACAAATCAGCTGAACCAGTAATCAAACCTTTAACAAAAAAGAACAAACCAACAGTGGTATCTATGGTCAAAGAAAAGGTTGTTTTTGCTCCTTCCCAAAAAGCTCTTATAACACCAAACTTAATAGTCCCTATCATCCCAAAAGACACCCCTACCGCTGGCTTTCCTTCGATTATACCTTCCTTTGGCGTAAGTTGAGTTAACATGTTCTCATCACCTCTTTTATAAAGCACATCTATTTCCTGTCCACCGTGAGAAGCAATAAAATTTTCAACTCTATCTAAACCTTTTATATCTTGAACTGAATCAGAGCTTGTTTCTAAATACAAAATAACATCTCCTGCCATTAAACCAGCCTCTTCTGCTGGCGAATCTGGTAAAATACTTAGCAAAGTTAATTCTTGATTACTAATAGTTTCACCCTCAAATTGATCAACTGAAACAGGCAACCCAGACATAAAACCAATTGAAATAAGAATCCAAGCTAACAAAAAATTAAAAGATACCCCTGCTACCAAAACAACCGCTTGGGCCCACTTAGGTCTATTACTAAATCTTCTCTCATAATTTTTTGGTTTTTCGTCACAATCATCCTCGTCATATTCTTCCCCTAGAATTTTAACAAAACCACCAATTGGAATAAGTCCGAGTGAATATTTCGTTTCCCCTTTTTTGAAACTAAATATCCTTGGCGGAAAACCAATTGCAAACTCTTCCACGAACATCCCTGTCTTCTTAGCAAAAATAAAATGGCCCAATTCATGGACAAAAATTAAAATACCTAGAACTACAATAAAAATTAAAATTGACATATTTTTTTACTCTATTATTTCCTTCTCCTTTTTTTCAAATAATTCCACTAACACAATTCCTTTATCATCAATAATCTTTTGCATTTCATTTTTCAATTGAAATTTTTCATCTTGACCAATCTCCCCTTCCTTTTCTTTCAATTGAAGTTCATTCCACACTTCATCTCTTCCACCTCTTAAAGAAACTTTTGCCTGTTCTAACTTAGCCTTAGCCATCTTAACAAAATCTTGTCTCCTTTCACTGGTTAATTCTGGAAAAGACATTCTAATTCCCTTATCATCAACCGCCACTGATATCCCTAAATCAGCTTCTGTGAGAGCTTTCTCAAGAGGTTGAATCTGGGATTGATCCCAAGGACTAATACGAATTGTTTTAGCATCTTCTTTGGTAATATTAGCCACCTGATTAATTGGAGATAAAGAACCATAATTATCAACCTTAACATTATCAAGAATTGAAATAGAAGCTAAACCAGTCCTAATACCAGACAATTCTTTAATTAACCAATTCTCAATGTCAGAAACTTCTTTTTTTAATTTTTCAAAATTATAACTCATATTTACACTGTTAAATAAGATTTAATCTTATATTAATTAATAACTCATTAAATAATAACATTTCTCATAAAAATAACTAACTTTCTCTTTTTATATATTTTCACTAAAACAAATTCAATCGAATAATTATAACAAATTTTAATGTATTTAATAGGATTTTAATCCCTCGCTAACAAAGCATCAATTTCTTTTAAAGTAACTTCTCTTTTCTCTTCAGAGATGCCAACTAAATTAAAAATTCTTTCCCCTCCTTGCTTTAGCTCACGACATAGCACAATATTCTTTTTTAGAAATAACTTCTTTTCATATTTACTCAAAGACTCTAAACAAGTCAATGGATATAATTTTGCATCAGTTATAATTTTATGCAAACTTCCACCTTCTGGATAATTCCAACTAATTAAACTTAGGTCGGTACAACATTCAGAGTACTTAATAGCCTTACTAGTAAATTTAGTGTTAGTCACTAACCAAAACTTTTTATCAAGACCTTTCTTAACATTATTCCAAAATTCACTTTTTCTTATGTCATCACATCTTTCTTTCACATAAAGAATAACTTTCAAATCTGACTTCATCCCTTGCTTATTATGAAACTTAACCTCTGCCATTATGAATTCCTTATCACTTTCAGCGATTACATCAATCTCATGAGATATACATAAACCCTTTATATTTTGCCTTAGTCGCACTTTATGACCAGTGGCTTTCAACATAGCAGCCACAAAATCTTCAAAAGAAAAACCGTCTGGACCTAAATCCATTACAGCTCTTCTTACAGAATATTTCACAGCAGATGAAGCCCCTTCAATGTCACTCAATGTTTTAAAAGCAGCTCTATAAATCTCAGCTGTTGTCATGCCATCGGTTAACTCTTGCTGGACATTCCCCAACACCTCAACAATAGCTTTTGAACCAGCTCCAGCTCTCCGTAAAGAATTTTCTAATTTAGAACTTAAAAAAATCTCTTTCTCACCATTTGCTTTAATTATATAAATTTGTTTGTCGTTCTCTTTTTCCATTCCTACATTATATCAAAAAATCATATCAAAAACCAAAAATTAAATCAGAAGATTGAACCTTTTGATTTATTTAACCACCCCACCGCCTAGACAAATTTCTCCATCATAAAAAACAATTGATTGTCCTCGGTCTACATTTTGAAAAACATAAAATTCAACTACAAACTTTCCATCTTTCTCAATCAAACGACAATCCTGTAAAATTTGGCGATACCTCACTTTAGCCTTATATTCCTTGCTCAAATCAGGTATCTCTCCAGAAATCCAGTTCACCTCCCCCACCTCAATCTTCAAAGATTTATCTGAAAAATTTCCTGCTACAATATTTGAAACCATCAACTCATTTTTTTCTAAATCTTTTTTAACAATATAATAGGGCTTATCATCAGTTCCCTTTTTGGTAATCAAAAACCCATGTCTCTGACCAAGGGTATAATAAAAAACACCATCATGTTCTCCAATAACTTCACCCTTCTCGTTCAATACTTCTCCTTTTTTTTGTGGAATAAACCTCTCTAAAAATTCCTTCATATCAACCTTACCCACAAAACATAAACCTTGACTATCCTTTTTCTGGGCAGTTGATAATTTAAATTTCTTTGCCATTTCTCGAACCTTAATCTTTTCATAACCACCAATAGGGAACAAACAATATTTTAATTGTTCTTTAGTTAAAGTCCACAAAAAATAAGATTGGTCTTTATTCTTATCAACCCCAGTTAACAACTTCCCATCCTCAAGTCTTACATAATGTCCCGTCGCAACATGATCAGCACCATTTTCAAGAGCAAAATCTAAAAAAGCTCCAAATTTTATTTTCTTATTACACATTACATCAGGATTAGGAGTTCTCCCATTTTTATACCCATCAACCATATAGTCAAATACACCTTTCTTATATTCTTCCTCTAAATCCAAATCTAAAAACTGCACTCCCAAAGTCGCACAAACTCTCATAGCATCAAGGCGGTCTTCCTTCCATTGGCACTCTACAAAATCAGGTTGCCAAACCTTAATAAAAACACCCGTTACGTCGTAACCTTGTTCCTTCAAAATAGCCATGGTGGTAGAAGAATCAACTCCGCCCGAAGCTCCAACAAAAACTTTTTTTTTCTTAATTTCCATGTATTAACATTAATAGAAAAACCTTTCTATGTAAAGATTTTATTTGTGCCTTTGAGGATCTATCTGTCGACAGGCAAAATTAGACCTCCGTAAATTTATAACACTAATAACTAGACTATAAATTTTTCCATATCTATTACTTCTTTACTAAACTAGATTTTTTATTATCTTTTACAATCTCATCTATTGCTTCACTAATATTTATACCTTTCTGCAACCATCCCTTGATTTCTTTTTTATGTTCCTCTTCGTCACCTAAAATAACTGATAAAAATTCCTTATCAATTACAGAAGGAAAATTTTTCTTACCAACATAATCCAATAAACTACTCCATCTGTAATTCTCTAAAAACTTCCAATCTTCGGAGGTTGAACCTCCAAAAATTTTCATAGGATTAAGATGAATATAAATAGGAAGATATCGAAGATGTTCTTCTCTCTCAACTAAAACTGCTTTATAATTTCCCTGGAACAAACTCCCTACTCTCTCATATTTTTTATTAAAACTCATCGTATAACCAGTCCCCAACTTTTGCATAAACTTTGGTATTCCATCATCCGTTTTTTGTCTTAACAATAAATGAAAATGATTTGGCATCAACACAAAAGCCAATATCTCTGTTAATTTTTTTCTTTCTGTCTTTCTTCTCCTTTGGTTCTCAATCTTAGAAAATTCAACCTGTGGAGGTTGGACCTCCACAGATTTTTTATTTGTTACCAAATTTTCATCGTTAAACTCAAATAAATCATGAATAAACTGAAACCTATCATGATCATCCATAAAAATATCTCGTTTCTCCACTCCACGATTATAAACATGATAAATATGATCGTTCAAAAATTGAGGTTTTTTCATATTATGTTTTTCATTCGGAGATTGAATCTCCGAAGATTAATATTCTCTAAAAAAATTATTAAAGTGTGGAGGTCCAACCTCCACAGATTTTTTATTTATCTTTAGTGGGAACTTTTCCGTGCCAATGGTAGTCATTTTCAAATTCAGGAAAACCTTTTCCAGGAATTGTGTGAGCTATAATAACCGTTGGTCGAGTTTCACTAAAGGGTAATAAAGCTATCTTTTTTGCAATTTCCACTGCTTCAAGAATTTGTTTAAAATCATGACCATCTATTTCCAAAACTTGCCAATTAAATGATTCTAACTTTTCATGCAACGGTTCCAAGGGCATTACTTGTTTAACTTCACCACTAATCTGAATATTATTTCTATCAATAATAACAACAAGATTTCCTAATTTTTCCTTACCAGCCAACATCAAAGCTTCCCAAACCTGTCCCTCCTGCATTTCTCCATCAGACATCAAACAATAAAAAAACTTTTTATTTTTCTTCGATTCTAAATCAGAAAAATAATTTATTCGATCAGCCAGAGCCATTCCAACAGCTTGCGAAAGACCTGAACCTAATGGTCCAGAACTTGTTTCAATTCCCTTTAGCCATTCTCTATGTGGATGACCTTGCAAAACTGAACCAAACTTTCTTAATTCTCTTAATTTACTTTTTGGAAAATAACCAGCCTCTGCCATAGTTACATATAAAGCAGGGCAAGTATGACCATGAGAAAGAATCAATCTATCCCTTTCATCCCAATCTGGATTACTTGCATCATGTTTTAAAATATTAAAATACATAGCTACAAAAATATCCACCATACCTAAAGAACCAGCGATATGACCAGAACCAGCTTCTTTTAACATTTCAACCACTTCAGTCATAACCAAAGTTGAAACATTTTTTAATTTATCAATTGTTTTATTCTCCATATTTTCTAAATTCTCTCATTATATCAGCAATCTCTTCAGCTTCGTTATTACCAAATAAAGCTGACCCAACTACCAAACGATTAGCTCCTGCAAGAATTAAACTTTTGGCATTTTTTAAATTAACTCCTCCATCTACTGAAATAATAACTTCAGGATTATTTTCTCGAAAAACCCTTATTTTTTTCAACACCTCTGGATTAAACTTTTCTCCTTGATAACCAACTTTACTAATCCCCATAAATTGAAAAAAATCAGCATCTCTAACATATTGATCTAAACATTTCGTTGGTATTTCTAAATTTACAGAAAAACCAAATTGAGTTGACTCCACATCAAAATTATTAAATAACTCACTTGGAAATTGTTCACCCAGACTTTTAATATTTAAAACTATTCTTTTAACTCCAATCTTCTGAAACTTAGCCACTAAATCTTTTGAATCTTTCACAAATAAATCAATTTCAAAATCAAAATTATCACCAAATTTAATCAACTCTTCAAAAGAATTACCTTCAGAAAAAGGCCAAGTTTTAGCTGGTACAAATAATCCATCACAAAGATCTACTTGAACAATTGGTTTTTCTTTATCACCTAAAATTGAAAAAACGTCTTTCAAAAGAGCTAACTTTCTTTCTAAATCATCAAAATCTTTAGGTAAAATAGCTGGAATTATTTCTATGTTTTTCATAAGTTATCCACAATTTAGAGAGAGGCCTTGCCTCTCAGTAACTTTATTTTTGCTAAACGACGTAAATGACGTTCTTCACCCGCAAAAGATGTCTCTAACCACAATTTTACGGCTTTTTTAGCCTTTCTAATTGAAAGAAACCTTGCTCCCAATGACAAAATGTTAGCATTATTATGCTCCCGAGAAAGTTTTATAATATCCAAATTATTAGCACAATAAACAGCAGCTCTCACTCCTTCAAAACGATTAGCCACCATCGCTTCACCTTGTCCAGAACCACCAATTATAATACCTTTTAAATCATCATTTTCAGAAATTTCACGAGCTAGAGGTGCAACAAAATCAGGATAATCATCCTCTTGTAAATACTTAAAAGAACCCTTGTCCTCAACTTCATAATCTATTTTAGTAAGATAAGAAATTAATTCTTTTTTTAATTCATACCCCGCATGGTCAGATGCAATTAATATTTTCATATTTATTTATTCTGTTTAACTTAATCCCGAGTAGCAAGTAAATGCTTAATCAATGTTCTTGCATAACCCATTTCATTATCATACCAAATTAAAACTTTAACTAAATTACCACCAATAACCCTAGTTAAAGACAAGTCAACAATAGATGCATAGGGGTCACCAATAATATCAGAAGAGACAATTGGTTCTTCGGTCACAGTAAAAACATTTTCCCAAATTTTATCTTTGTTAGCTTCCTTTAAAATCCCATTAATCTTTTCCACAGTAGTTTCGACTTTAGAAATAAAAGTTAAATCAACAATTGAACCCAACACCGTTGGAACTCTCATTGCCATACCATCAAATTTTCCAGCTAAATCTTTAATAGCCAAAGTCGTCGCAACAGCAGCTCCAGTACTAGTTGGAATAATATTCTGTCCAGCAGCTCGTCCTTTACGAAAATCTTTTTTGTTAGGAGAATCAACTAATTTCTGAGTAGAAGTATATGAGTGAATAGTATTTAAAATTGCTTTTTCTACTCCAACTGTTTGATTGAAAATTTGTAAAACAGGACCAACAGCATTAGTTGTACAAGAACCATTTGCACTAATCTGGCAAGTTTTTAGTTCATCGTCATTAATTCCCATCAAAACTGTTTTTCCTGAGATATCATAATCAGGAATCTTCGGAGGTCCAACCTCCACCTGTGGAGGTTGGACCTCCACAGGTTTTTCACTTTTAACAGGAGCGGTTAAAATAACTCTTTTAGCACCAGCCTCAATGTGAGCACTAGCTTTTTGATAAGTATTAAAAGCACCCGTAGCTTCAATAACTACATCAATATCCAAATCTTTCCAAGGTAAATACTGTGGAACAGGCTCATTAAGAAACTTAATATCATTAAAAACGCCCAAACAATTTTGAAAACATCTCCCATAGGGAGTATCATATTTTAATAAATATGAAAGATTTGCTTTATCAGATAAATCATTGATAGCTACGACTTCTATATCTTCTCTTTCAAAAACTAACTTAAAAAAAACTCGGCCTATTCTTCCAAAACCATTAATCGCTATCCTAATTTTTTTATTTTCTTTTGCCATTTTTTATTCTTCATTAACTATTTCTAAATTAGAATCATCTGACCGATTGTAATCAATCACCGACGCTGTCATCCCTTCACTGGTCCCAATCACTCTCTTAATTAACTTTGCTGGAACTTCCTTAGCTTGTCGTAATACAAAACTAATAAAACTTTCACTTTCATAAATAGGATCTTCATTAAAACTTTCCGTCAAATCAGTATCAGCTTTTCCCGAATCACGAAAACCAACAACATTAGTCACCATCTCGTCTGAAATTTCTAATATAGAATTTCCAACATTTTTACCAATACTTTCCAAACCTTCACTAGCATCTAAAATATTAGCTCTTAAAACAGAACTAATTTGGACAACTACATTACCCGTTTTCTTCATTCCTTTTATAGCTTCAACTCTCAAAATAGAACTAGTCCGAATAATCACATCACCTGTTTTCTTTAATCCTTTTATAGTTACATCACTCATTTTCTTAAATCCTTTCGTAACCTGCTCTCCAATATTAACTGTTACATCTTTCAATAAACTTCCAGTACTTTCCATGGTGTTATTAAGAACTTCACTAGTATCTAAAATGTTAGCCCTTAGAGCAGAACTGATTAAAATAAACACATTACTGGTTTTTTTAAACCCTTTTGTAATTTCATTACCTGTTTTATTTAATCCTTTTGTAATTCCTTCTCCAATATTAACCATCATATCTTTAAGTAAACTTCCAGTACTTTCCATAGTGTTATTCAGTCCTTCACCAGCATTTGAAATATTAGCTCCTAGGGATGAACTAATTGTACTGATACTTGCCTGCAAAGCTGAACTAATATTTCCAAGCAACTCCATGAAGTGAACAGCTTTAATCATAGCTGAAACTTCCTCAGTAATAGTTTCAACAGCTTCAGATACTTGTTCTACGGTAGCCGTAGTTGTTTCAACAACAGCTTCGGATACAACTGTAGTTACTTCAACAATTGTCTCAGACACGGCTGTAGTTGCTTCAACAGCTACATTAGCAACATCCTTAACTTTCTTACCAGCTTTTTTACCACCCTCTACAACAGTACTAACTGCTTCCACAGCAACATCAACAACACTAACAGTGACTTCTTCAACTTCAGGTTCCGCTGCTTCTTCTGTGGTTGTGGCTACTTCTTCCTCACCATCAATAATTATTTCTTCTGTAGTTGTGGCTACTTCTTCCTCACCATCAATAATTATTTCTTCTGTAGTTGTGGCTACTTCTTCTTCAACAATTACTTCTTCTTCAATAATTACAATTTCTTCTTCATCGGGCAAAACTTCTTCCACAACAGGTTCAGGTACAACTTCTTCCACAACAGGCTCTGGTACAATTTCCTCTACCACAGGAGTAATTCCATAATCGTAAACAATTACTTCCCTCGTCGCAGTCGCAATATTTCCAGCTTCATCAGTCACCGTGTAAGTTACAAAATAAGATCCTTTTATAGAAGTATCTACTTCATCACCACTAATAACAATTCCTAAATTATTACTAAGATTATCTGTTACCTTAGCTCCCATATCTGAATAGGTAGCACCAATTTGAATTAGAGCTGGATTATTTCCCTGAATAACTAACAGAGGAGCTTCATTATCAACCACCCCAGAATCAGTAATATTATCTACATTTTCCTCCACAGTAGTCACTTTACTTTTTTTAACAGGAACATAGTCACCGAATTCTTCATTTTCAACATCCAAAACTTTACCAACTAATGTTTCGTATTCTGTTAATTTATTCTTTATCTCAACAGCTAAAGCATCAGCTTTTGCTTTCTTAGCTATCTGTATTTTCTGAACTTCTTTCAAGAAAATAATTTCATTATCAACCACTTCTCCCAATTCTTCAGAAAGATAATCACCTAAATCTCGTTCATCTAATCTAGCTTTAGTAACTGAAATACTTTTTTCCTTGGTCACTTCTTGCCAAACTTTATCTCTAATAGCTAAAGAATTAAATTGATATTTACTGTAGTAGCTATCATCATCATCTGTAATATCTGTAATTTGTAAATTAGTATTAAACTTATCAAAATCAATCGAAAGAATTAAAGAAACATCAACCTCTTTTACTTTCTTGGTAGATTTAATTGGATTGATAGAACGCTGTAAATCTTCCACCTGAGAAAGTACAGTTGTTGTAGAAGCAGTTTCTTCCACAACAGTAATCGGACGAATAAAGACAGCTGACTTCACATCCTCTCGGTCAAAATAATCAGTTTCACCCTCTGGGGCAACAATCGGAGTGGCGACAGCAAAGCTGTCGCCACTTTCTTCCTCCACTTCCATTGAAGGTAAAATACTTTGTAAAGATTCAGAAATACTCGCCACTTGAGTTCCAAAAAAACCATTATCTTCAGATAAATCCTGAGCAATTTCGACATCACCGGAGGTTAGAGTTAGATCTTGAGGTTGGAATAATTCGCCATTATTAACGCCCAAAGCACCCATAGTAAACCCAACAACGGTTGTCACACTATTCTTAATTAATTCGATTAAGTTATCAAACATAAATAATACAAAAAGACTCCTACCACATCATACACTACGGATTATAAAAACAATTATATAACATTTTTGACCAAAACATAACAACTTTGGTGGATAACTGTAAGATAAAAAGGTATATTTTACTTCCTAAAAATCAAAAATAGGTCAATCCAAATAAAATCTGACCTTCTAGCACCATCTTTAGCTACTACATACTGTTTCGCTATCACTGAAATCAAACTTACTCATTATTTTTTCACTTTCTATTTAACAAAGTTGACTTTTTTTATACAACTGATAATATATAATTATCATTATGAAAGAGGCCCTTACATGGATTCGTCCTTGTCGGGGGCTTTTTCTTTTTGTTCTCCCAACAATTTTGAAGAAAATTTGTGATAATGTTCATCTAATGGTGAAATTCGAACCTTGGTTTTTCTTAATAGATAAGAACACTTTTCTTTCACTGGTGGTAATATTAATACTCTTTTGTTCTTTTCCAACAAAAACTCAACTAAACAACCAAAATCTCCATCTCCAGAAATAATAACAAAATTATCTGTTTTCTCTTCATAAAAATCAGAAACAACTTTCAAGACTAACTCGGCATCACAATTTACCTTTACTTCTCCGTTTCCATTCATTACAGTTTCCTTAAAAACTAAAATAAAACCATACTCCTGAAGTCTTTGATAAAGTTTTGAATACTTAGGAATTAAACCAATAAAAAGATAAATCTTATCTGTCTTATATTTTTGTTTTAACCAACCACCAAATTTTTTATAATCTATTTTGTTGTTTAATTCTAATGATCCTTTATGTAAATTTGCTCCATCTATATAAACAAAACTCATTCCAAAGTTACTCATTACAGTAATTATATCATAAAAAGGTGGCTGACCCCTTTAACAACCTCTAGGCAAACTACTTCTTCTTCTTTTTCATTACCACATGCAAAGGATAAAACTCAAAGTAATCATTTTCATCAAACCAAGCACACTTAAAGTGAAAAAGTTTCAAACCAGTTAGTCGTGATAAAGCTAAGGCATAAATAGTTAACTGCTCAATGGGTTTCACCCGCTTCGCTCCTGGTTTAAAATCTAAAATATGAACAGCTCCATTTCTAATCTGCACAATATCAATATGTCCAGTAATAACCTCCTCCTCTTTTAATTCTAAAGGCACTATAAAATTTTTCATTCCTTTGAAATGTTGCACATCTTTATAATCTAACAATATCGGCACCTCCGTCGCCACTGTCACCGAATCATTCAACAACATGAATTTTTGTAAAACTTCATGCCGTAATTTATTATTCACTACTGTTTGCAAAACAAATTTAGCTGTTTTACAAGCGAAATTCGGTCGCGGAGTAATTTTGACTTGATCCATATTAAAAATATTTTTATACTCAGAAGCTCTTTTTGGACTATCCTTAAAAATTTGATGAGGACATTCTGTATCAATAATCTCTAAAAACTTCTGCAAAGGCTTAAATTTCTGGTGTTTAAAAAATTCGTCAATAACACAATCTGTTTTAGCTCGATGATATAAAAAGTCATAAATTTGACCATGGAAAAGATGAGCTTCTACAAAAATATCTTTTTTGTCATATTTTTGAGAAATATAATCCCTCATTCGCAATATCGGTAAGTATTCCTTAAAACCCTTCATCCAACTACTAATATTTTGAGAGCTTATGGAAAGTCCATATTTTTCGTTTACCAATTTAGCTGATTCTTCCATTGTTTTAAAACTATTATAACCATTGATAGCTTCTAAAATCACTCTAAGCGGATATGTTCTATTTTTTGTAATACTAGAAGTAAATTTTTTATCACAATTTTTACAATAATAAATCTGCACCGTTTCATGCTTCTTTTTTCGCACCCCACTTTTAACAATATTAGGTCCTTGGCAATAAGGACAGTGAGTAATAATTTTTTGGGTTTGAATTTCTTTTGACATTTTAAAGATTGACTTTTTTTTTGTCTTTGTTACTATAAAGAGATACAGTACTTCTTCGGAAGCTTTGAGAAATCCCGCTTCGGCGGGATTTCGATTTTTCTTCTAAACAATCAACTAATAAATTCCTTTAATCTCCCTTTAATCTTAACAAAATCATCCCTAGATATCTTATAAAGATTCCTCTTAAACCTTTTACTACTCATCAATTTTAATTGAGCCAAAACTACAGAAGCCTGCTGGTTATTTTTATCTTTAAAATTGAAATAAAAGTCAAATTTCTTTTGTTTGGTTGAAAGAGGAACCACCCAAAACATTTGATTATTAAATTTCTTGATAACTAGAACCGGGCGAGAAAAATTATCAATTCCACCATTTTGTTCAACTCCAATATTTTTACCAAGATAGCTCACCCAAACTTCACCCTCTTTGGGGAAATTATCCAAACTATTCATATCTTTTTCTAGATTCTTCTTGGTTTGATTCCATTGATCAAAATTTTTCTCAAAAATATCCATACTATTTGTTACCAAACTTCTCATTCAGTCGTACCCACGACCTTTTTAAATTAAGCACCTTCATCCGTACCGCTGTGTAATCTTTCAAAAGTTGATTAATTTTTGCATTAAAATCTTCGTTCAACTCGTTATCCTTTTTCTCTTTTTCTTTCTCTTTTTCTAAATCTTCACTTTGTTCTTTTTTCAACACCGATAAAATAAAGTCAATTTTAGAAATAACCGAAGAGATAATCTCAGCAGTTTTTTCTAATTTGCGTTCCGCTAAAGAAAAATTATCAAAACGATTTCCATAACTCTCGGCAATCATTTTTGGAATATGTTTAGAAATATTTTTTAACAAAGCCATTTCTTCTTCCAACTCAGAACCCTCCGGTACCCGCAGAGTAAAAATATCTGCAGACAAAGCTGTAGTCTTGCTATATACCTCCAAATCCCGAAAACTCTTAATTGGACCTTTCACTCGGAAATTCCCTCTTCCTTTGTTGTTTGGGCTAAACTTATTAAAACTTGGCCTATATTGATTAAACATAATATTAAATAAATTTAAAGTTTCGAATTTTAAAAAATTATTTCTTCTGTCTATCTTTACATATTATAACAGTTTATTTATTAAGTTTCATTAACAGGGTTGATTTTTTTTATACCTGATAATATTTAAATATAAATTCCTACGAGATCGCCCTCATTTTTGAGGGAGTACAAATTTTTCTTTTTATTTTGAATTCAAAATTAGGTTAATAATATCTCTCAATTTTTTCCAAAAAAGTCAAATTACACCACAACCAATTAAATTACGCAATTTTTTAATCAAAATTGACTGTTTTTTGGTAAAAACCTCTCGGATTTTTGGATAAAAAATGTCGGAAAACCCTTCAATTCCATTAAAATACCCCAATATTCTAATGGAATAGCTAGAATATGGCTCTAATACTTGTGCGGAGAGAATTTGAAAAATTATTTGGCTTGGTTGAGCCGTTTTCTAGAAATATCTCCTGTATTTTTGAGTTAATGTCTCTCGGATTTTTGGAAAATCGGGAGTTACCAAAAAATTCGAGAGATGAAAAACCCAAAAAAAAAGCGTTAATTTTATAAAAATCTAATTTTAGATTTTTATAAAATTAACGCTTTTCCAAAACCTCAATTCTTTTTGTTAACTCATTAATTCTCTTAATCAAATCCTTAATTACTTCATTTTGAGCAGATACAGTGGCTGACAAATCTCTTCCATCTCCTGACTTAATAAAATCAGTTAATTTAGAGTGATCCAATTGAAATTCCTTATTACCTTCATCATATTCTCCTTCAGGAAGTCTCATCATAGAAAGAACAGATTTATAAGCTATTTCTAAATCTTTAGGATAAGGTGTTCTATCGCTAAATGTTAGAGCTGAAACATCTCCTGAAGCATAAATATCCCCAACAACATCCAGTTCAACTGT
>CAYLHD010000011.1:0-2235 GCA_964383545.1 uncultured Candidatus Saccharibacteria bacterium
AAAATTCCCTAAAAGGGAATTTTTTGTCTTTAATTTAGAGGTTTAAATTAAGTTCTATTTCTTAGGTTGAAGAATTTTGTCAATAATTCCGTATTTTTTAGCTTCTTCAGTTGTCATCCAAAAGTCTCTATCTAGATCTTTTTGTATTTGAGGGAGTGTTTTGTTCGTGTTTTCTCTTAAAATGTTACTTAATCTTTCTCTGGTTGCAACAATATGTTTAGCTGTAATTTCTATATCGGTAGCTTGACCCTCTGCTCCTCCAAGAGGCTGGTGAATCATAACTTCTGCGTTAGGAAGGGCAAATCTTTTACCTTTTTCTCCTGATGATAATAACCAGGCTCCTCCAGAAGCGGCTATTCCTACACAGATGGTTGAGACATTCGGTTTAATGTGTCTCATAGTATCAATCATGGCTAAAGTGGCTGATACTGAACCACCTGGTGAATTGATGTATAGATAAATATCTTTTTTAGGATCCTCTGATTCAAGAAAAAGTAGTTGGGCAATGATTATGTTGGCTAATTGATCATTGATTTCACCTCCAAGAAATATAATACGATCTTTTAAAAGACGAGAATAGATATCGTAAGCTCTTTCCCCAAATTGTGATTTTTCTATAACTGTTGGAATTAACATAATTTTATATTTGTTTTTCTAATAATTTAAAGACTTCTTGGTTAGATAATACCATCTTTATATAGTTTTCTACATCTTCTTTTTTAGCTTCTTTGTGTTGGTTAAGAATTTCTTCGATATTTTTCTTAGTTTCTTCTTCATTTGGCTCTATTTTTTCTGTTTTAATTATTTTATCTAGAATAAACTGTATTTTTGCTCTTTTTTCTGCATCTGGTTGGAGCTCTTTTCTTAAATCTTCTTCAGTTTTCTTAATATGTTCTAGATATTTGTCGAATTGTAAACCCATTCTTTCTATGTCAGATTTAGTTTGTGCTAGTATTCTATCGGTTTCACTCTGAATAATTATTTCGGGGAGTTTTATTTCTGTTTCAGACAAAATAGCGTCCATTATTTTAACTCTTTTGACTTCAATAGCTTTGTTAGTTTTTTCTTGTCTGATATTTTCTTTTAATTTTTCTTTAAAATCCTCAATATCTTTAAAATCACCTAATTTTTTAAGAGTTTCTTTAGTGAGTTCACTAGGTGTTGTTTCTTTTTCTTCACTATTTTCTTGCTCTTTTCCAGTAAGCTCTGTTTCAGGGTTCGTTTTTTTGATTTGGTTGATCGTGTTTGAGATATCTTCTTCTGTTATTTCTACTTTCTCAACTTTCTCTGAATTTATTTTTTTAGCAATCTTTTTGTAATTAGGTAAATTGAATTTAGGTAAAATGGTTGAAACAATTTTAAATTCTACAGGGTTATTTGGTGCCATTTTAGTAATAGTAATTTGTGGTTGTCCAACAACATCAATTTTATTTTCTAGGACAATAATAGGGTAGATGTCAGATAAGGCTAATTCAGCCATTTGGTTTAAAATGTTCATTTCACCGATTTTTTCTATTAAGACATTTTCAGGGATATGACCTTTTCTAAAACCATCAATAGAAATATCTTCACTTAATATTTTTAAAGCTTTTTCTCTGTGTTGATCGAGTTCCTTTACAGAAATAGAAGATTCTATTTCCAAGGAAGAGTTATCAAGTTCTGTTATTTTCACTTCTCTTTTATCTGTCATAATTTTTTAAATTAAATTTTAAATTTTAAATAAAAACTCTCTTAATTTTAATTAAGAGAGTTTTTATTATACACTATTTTTAGATAGTTGTCATTGACTAGATTTGATCTACTTCATCGTCAATTGAGTCAATATCTGTTGTATTTAAATCTGCTTCAATATCATTTAATTCATCTGATGTTGAGATATCTCTTAAAGCGTCTCCAATTGGGTCTTGTTCTGGTGCTGTCATTGGATCTACAGGAGGTGTCTGTGGTTCATTAGTTGGAGCAACAGCTTTTGTTCCCCAGAAATATAAACCACCGATAATGATAACTATAATAACTATTATAGAACCTATGATAGAACCAGTTTGTTTCTTTTCAGGAGCTGAAGTCTCTTGTGTTGCTTGGTTTGATTCTTTTTCTTCTGTTACTATTTGTTCTTCTTGATTTTGTTCATCCATAATTTTATTGTTTTAGCTTGTTAAATGATTTTTAGTCTATTTTTAATCAGGCTATTTAATTATTAATAATTAGTAATTCGGATAATTTGTTTAGTTCTCT
>CAYLHD010000011.1:2335-5117 GCA_964383545.1 uncultured Candidatus Saccharibacteria bacterium
AAAGCTTGTGTTGAAGTAGACATATCAAATCCTTCTTCAACTAATTTAGTTATTCTTGTCTGAATACGGTTTTTAATCTGGTTTTCTCTTGCTATTAAAGTTCCAAATCTTTCTGCAATATTTCTAATATGTTTTTTAATTTGTGTAGATTTTTTTTCTTTTATTTGGTTGTTTCTAGTAGTAGTGCTTTGGTTACCTGTCATATTGGAAAAATTTTGGGTAGTTTTTCCCATGTTTATTCTTATTTGTTCTCCAGTGTCATTTATATTAGGGTAGTCTAATTGTTTGTTTTCTTCATTTAAGGACCTAATTTTTTTTATTTCTTGTTGTACTAGAGAAGGAATTGGATTAAACCCTTGTTTTGTATTTTTTATTGTTTGTTGAGACTGGTTTTTTAATAATTGAACATCAGGATTGTTAGCAGGATCAGAAGTACGTGGGTTGTTTGGATTTTCAGCTGAAACGTAATTTACATTTAGGAGACTTAAAAATAATATTGACAATACTAATATTTTTTTTTGTTTTTTCATATTTAAAGTAGTTTTTAACTATTTTGGTAACGGATCTAAATATATTTATTGGATCAGAAAAATAAAGTTTGATCACCAAAAAATAATACAAAACGACTAGTTACGCTTCATTATATAATAGTAAAAAATGATAGAAAAAGAAACAGTGTCTGTGTATAAACTAGTTATTTTTTAAATTCTGTTTTATACATTTCAACTCCTTTTTGAAATGCTTGTTTGGCTCCTTCTTTATCTTTAAAACCATTAACTAAAACTTCTTTTTGCTGTATTTGTTTATAGGTTGAAAAGTAGTGTTCAATTTCTTTTAGAGTGTGAGTATTAATGTCTTTTAAGTCTTGGACATTATCCCAACGTGGGTCTTCTATGGGAACAGCAATAATTTTGTCGTCATTATCTCCAGAATCAATCATGTTTAGAAGGGCAATTGGCCTAACTCTAATTAAAATACCGGGATTTAATGGGTAAGTTGTTAAAACAATGACATCTAAAGCATCACCATCATCATAATAAGTTTGAGGTACAAAACCGTAGTCAAAAGGGCAGTCTTGAGAAGTATGATAAACCCTATCTAAAGCAATTAAACCTGTTTTCTTATCAATTTCGTATTTATTCTTTGAACCTTTGTTAATCTCAATGATGGTGTTAATTTCATCTTGAGTACCTGGTTCTACATCATGCCATAAATTCATATTTTTATAATAAATTAACTAATAATAATAATTTTAAAAAAATTTACAAACAATTTTTCTACGGAGATTTATTTGCCGATAGGCAAAAATAAATATTTAAACTTCTAGAAAGGTTATTTACTCATTTTTTGGCTCTGTTTCTTTGGTTTCTTCATCACTTTCATCATTTCCATCATTTACTCCTTTTATATCAATTTTCCAGCCAGTTAATTTAGCTGCTAATCTAACATTTTGACCACCTTTTCCAATAGCAAGTGATTGTTGATCTTCTGAAACTTCAACCAAGGCTTTCTTTTCATCTTCTATTAACTCAATACCTAGTATTCTGGCTGGTGAAAGAGCTTCGGTTATAAACTTTTTAGGGTCTTCAGACCATTCTATAATATCAATTTTTTCTCCACCGAGCTCGCTCATAACAGTTGAAACTCTGACTCCTCTTTGACCTACTAAAGATCCGATTGGATCAATATTTTCGTCTTTAGAAAAAACAGCTATTTTTGAACGTGAACCGGCTTCTCTAACAATATTTTTAATTTCTACTATTTGATTGGAAACTTCTGGAACCTCAGTTTCAAATAGTTTATAAAGGAATTGAGGGTGAGATCGAGATAGACGAAGGAAAATTCCTCTGGAAGTTTCTTCAACCAGAGATAGATAAGCTCTAATTCTTTCACCAGCTTTGTATCTTTCTGAAGGAATTTGTTCAGAGTAAGGTAAAATACCTGTAGCTCTTTTTAAATCTACAAAAATGTTACCCCTTTCTATCCTTTGGACTATACCACTAACTATTTCTCCTTGTTTTCCTCCAAATTCTTTGGAAATTGAACCTCTTTCAGCTTCTCTTATCTTTTGGATAATAGTTTGTTTAGCTGTTTGTGCCGCGATTCTTCCAAAATCACTTTTTGGTTCTAGCGGAAAAACAATTTCTTCCTCTAAAATAGCATTTTTCTTTATTTTTTGAGCATCTTCGATCATTATGTGGTGTTCTGGATTGAAACGAACTCTTTCATCTTGTTCACTTTCTTCTTTTGTGTCAACATCTTTTTCTTCGTCAATTTCTTCCTCAGTTTTTGCTATAGTTTCGTCTACGACTATTTTGATTTGGAAGAAATCTGTTTTTCCTGTTTCAATATCAAAATTAGCTCTAATTATTTGACCTCTTTTTCCATACTCTTTTTTATAGGCACTTGCTAAAGCAGACTCAATAGTTTCTATTGATGAGGCTTTAGAAATTCCTTTTTCCTGTTCTAATTGATCGAGAACAGAGTGGATTACTTTTAAATCAAACATAATATTATTTTACTATCTAATTATTAAAAATGGTTCGCTTTCATGCGAACCGTGTACTCATATCAGTCAATATTAAGATAACACTTTTTTAAAAAAAACACAATGAATTTATTTTTAAAATTTATCCACAAAGTTGTTACTTTAATTTTTAGCTTGGGTGTATAATTTAGTTAATATTTGTGGCTTAGGTTACTTATTTACTTATATTACTTAATTTTATTTTTTATAGAAATCTAAAAGATGAAAAAAAATCAATTAATAAAAAAAATTAAA
>CAYLHD010000011.1:5217-21620 GCA_964383545.1 uncultured Candidatus Saccharibacteria bacterium
ATTTTTTATAGAAATCTAAAAGATGAAAAAAAATCAATTAATAAAAAAAATTAAAGATCTTTTACCTTTTTTAACTTTTGTTGTTTTACTTTTTGTTTTTATTTTTTGGGAAATTGGTGGAACTAAAGACATAAAAGGTCCAAATCTTGTCATGGCAGCTGAAATAGACAACATCTCTGGTTATGCTTGGAGTGATAATATTGGTTGGATTAGTTTTAATTGTACTGATACAGATAGTTGTAGTACTTCTGATTATGGCGTTGGTATTGGAACTGATAACAAATTATCTGGTTATGCTTGGAGTGATAATATTGGTTGGATTACTTTTAATGAGAGTGAGTTAGGTGATTGTCCTGAAGGTGATTGTAAAGCTAAATTTGTGGGAAATCAGTTGGTTGGTTGGGCAAGGGCTTTAGCCGGAAAGGATGCTAGCGACGGTTGGGATGGCTGGATTAGTTTAAGTAAACAAGCATCAGAAACTACGGATTATGGAATTTTTTTGAATGAGACAACTTCTATTTTTGAGGGTTATGCTTGGGGAGATGAAATAGTTGGATGGATTCAGTTTAATCCAGTCTATGGTGGAATTGAGTTTAATGGTGAATCTCCTGAAATAAAATCAGGGACTTTTGTTGTTGAAAATACAATTACTGGAGCACAACCTTATGCTGACTGGCAGACAGAACATGCTGTTAGTTGTAATTTAAGTAGTGATACTGGATATAATACAATTGATGTTTGTATAGGAAGTGCTTGCTCAGATGTTAACAATTTTCTTATTAGTGAAATTGTTGAGGATGAAACAGAATATACGTTAACTTGTTATAACAGTTACGGTATGGCTACTACAGCTATTAATAAACCTTTAGAATATTTTGATTTGAATGCCACTCCTGCGAAAGTGATTATAGACTTTGTAAGTGGAAGTGCAACAACAACTCCTTCTTATATAGAAGTTCTTCCTTATAACGGGTTTAAAGGAACAGTTGTTCTTTCAGCTGATAGTTTAGATACTGAGCTTCCATTATCTCCTGGAGTTGATATTAGTAGTGCCAGTTTCTCTTATCCAATCTTGCCGTACTCACAATATTGTCAATTTGGCCCTAATCTTAAATCGAAATTAGAAATTTTTGCTGCCTATAGGTTTACTGGAGAAAAGAATGTTACCATAAGTGGAAATAGTTCAGGTGAGCCAACCGAGTTAGTGATTGTTATTATTGATGCTGGTAATGTAGAGCCGATTTATGAGGAAATTTAAAATTAGATAAGTGATAAATTTTGTAAACCTAAAATATTAACTAGTCCATATTAGTAAAAAATATTTTAATTTTTTTTCATTTTCTGTTGTGGAGTAATTAGTTCAGATATTTGTTTGAGTGAAGTGTTATAAATAATCAAACAAAAATTATTTTTTAAAATTTAAAGATAAAATTAAAAGTTTTTACACAGATGTTTTAGAAAGTATATTTATTTTATTGTATAATTAATATAATAAGTTTTATGTATATAGATAAGAATAAAATTAAAGATTTGATTTTGGAATTGGGTTTAGTTAGTCAGGAAGATTTTGACTTGGCTCAGCAAGAAGCTAAAGAAAAAGGTATCAGTTTATTTCAAATCTTTCTAAGAAAAGGTCTTCTTAATGAGCAAGAACTTCAACATCTTTATATGAAGGTTGCTAATGTAGCTTTTGTTGATTTAAGTAAAGGTAAAATTAAACCTGATGTATTGACTATTATACCAGAACCAATTGTTCGACAATATAATGTGATAGCTTTTGGTAGAAATGATAAAGAACTTAAGGTTGCAATGTTAGATTTAGATAGTTTAGATAAAATTTCTTTTTTGAAGAAGATAGGGTTAAGAATTAAACCCTATTTAACTGATAGGACTTCTTTAAACAAAGCAATTTTGCAATATCAGGATTTGTTAAAAAATGAATATGGTTCTCGAATACAAAAAGGCTTTTTATCTTATCAAACAATTTCTGAAGATATTCTAAAAGATTTAACGAGAGAACAAATTTTGGAATTATCTAGAAGTAAACAAATTAGTAATATTTTTGAATTATTACTTAGACATGCTCTTATTCAAAATGTTTCTAATATTCATATAGAGCCACAAGAGGATAATGTTTTAGTTAGATATCGGATAGATGGTGACTTATATCCTGCTATGGTTTTACCAAAAAAATCGGCTATTATTTTAGTTTTAAAATTTAAGACCTTAGCTAGTTTAAAATTAAATGATAATAAATCTCCTCAGAATGGTCGTTTCCAAATGGGCTTTGATGGAAAAGATGTAGATTTTCGGGTTCATACTATGCCGTCGGTTTGGGGTGAAAAGATAGTGTTAAACATACTCCAATCTGGAGATTCTGGTTTTTCTTTGGAATCTATTGGTTTTCATGGAAAAGCTTTAGATGATGTTTACAGTGTTTTAAATAAAAAGGATAAAATTGTTTTAATTGCAGGGGATCGACGGTCAGGTAGAACAACTACTTTTTACACATTTTTGGATTTGTTAAAGAATCCTAGTTTAGATATTTCAACCATAGAGGAATCTATTGGTTTTCAAATGAATGGTATTAATCAAACGGTAACTGTTCCTGATATGAGTTTTGAGGTCCTTGATGGTATTAGGCAGCTTTCAAAACGTGATTGTGATATTGTTGCTGTTGATGAATTGGGGTTTTTAAAATCAACTAATCTGGAAACAAGCTTAGATGAATTGTCTAAGATGACTAATGAAGATAGGTTCGCTTTAGCTGTAGTTGAAACCGATTTATTAACGGCAGTCGGTATCTTTATGAGGTCTGCTGGTAGTAATAAGTCTAATTATTCTGTGCTAGATAATTTAGGTGCAGTTGTATTACAGAAATTAGTTCCTGAGATTTCTGTTGATAGGGAAGAATACTATTTAAGTGTTACTGAGATCAAAAAGCTTTCCAAAATTGCTGATTTAGATAGAGTTATGGATGTTCTCTGTAAAGAAAGAATTATGCAAGATAAGAAACCTTGGTCTGAAGTCAAATTTTTTAAGTCAGTGGGTGAAGAAAGTGAAGGAAAGATTATGGTAGGTGAAGTCTTAAATATTAATGACACTATAAGAGAATTATTGAAAAAAGGTGTTCCCATTGAAAAAATAGAGAAGGCTGCTAAGGAAGGTGGCATGTTAACTTTAGGTGAGGATTTGATTTTTAAAGCTGTACAAGGTTTGATTTCAATTGAGGAAATTCTTTCTAAATAAATTCAAAATTTGTTTAACAGAGTGAAAGTTTTTTATTATTCTGTAAATTATTGTGTGTTATACTAATTGTTAATTATATCAGTTAAAGTTTGTAAAAATTAATAGTTATGTCAAATAAGAAAATTATTGTTGCTAATTGGAAAATGAATCCCACGACATTACGTGAGGCTAAATCAATTTTTTCTGGAATAAAAAAACAGGTTTTAAATTTAAGAAATATTGAGATTGTCATTTGCCCACCTGCAGTTTATTTGGGTGAAATAAAAAAGTTATTGTCTGGTAAAAAGATTTCTCTTGGTGCTCAAAATTGTTTTGAAGAAGAGAAAGGTGCTTGGACAGGTAAGATTTCACCTGAAATGTTGAAAACTAGTGGAGCTAAGTTTGTTATTTTAGGTCATTCTGAGAATCGTAAAGAAGGAGAAGACAATGAAACTATTAATCAAAAGATTAAATTAGCTTTAAAAAACGATTTAAATGTAATTGTTTGTGTAGGAGAAAAAGAAAGAGATAAGGAGGGTGGTCACTTTGTTTATATAAAGGAACAAATTTTAGATGCATTACTTAATATCAGAAAGAATTATTTAAAAAATATCTTAATTGCTTATGAGCCAGTTTGGGCTATCGGTAAAGATGCTACGGATGATATAACGAAAAAACAATTACAGGAAGTGGTTGTTTTCATTAAAAAAGTTTTGGTGGAAAAGTATAATATAAAAGATTTTAAAGATGTTAAGATTCTTTATGGAGGTTCTGTAAATTATAAGAATATTGAGGAGTTAGTAAGCACAGATGCTAATGGCTATTTGGTCGGGAGAGATAGTCTAAATGTTGATAAATTTGGAAAGTTACTTCAAATAGTTAACGAAATATGAAAGTTATAACGGAGAAAACAGGAAAATTAAAAGGAGTAAAGGTTCTTTTAAGGTTAGATTTAAATGTTCCTATTGCTGAAGGCGTAGTTACTGATAATTTTAAGGTAGAGGCTGTTATTACTACAATTAATTTTTTAAAAAAAGAAGGAGCTAAAGTTATTATTATAAGTCATATCGGGAGGGATCCTTTGAATAGTCTGTTTTCAGTGTATGAATATTTAAGAAAGTTTTTTGAAGTTACTTTTATTAAAGATATTTTTAGTAATGAGTCTACTGAAGTTATTTCTGGTATGCAAGCTGGGGATATCGTAATGTTTGAAAACCTTCGTAGTTTTTCTGGTGAAAAGGAGAATGAGTCTAGTTTTACGAGTAAGCTTGCTAGTTTCGGTGATATTTATGTTAATGATGCTTTTGCGGTTTCTCACCGCGAACATGGTTCTATCATTGGTTTACCGAAAATCATGGAAAGTTATTTTGGGTTACTTTTTGTTAAAGAGGTGAATGAGTTAAAAGCTGTTTCAAAGGTCAGTTCACCGAAGTTGTTTGTTTTAGGTGGAAATAAATTAGGAACAAAAATTCCTTTTATTCAGAAGTTTTTAAAAGTTGCTGATAAAATTTTTGTGGGTGGTGCATTAGCTAATGACATTTTTAAAGCTAAGGGGTTTGAAGTAGGAACTTCTTTAATTTCAGAAAAGAGTTTTGACTTAAGGGAACTTTTAGATAATAAAAAAATTATTTTACCTATTGATGTTGTTGTTGATAGTCCTCGAGGTGTTTTTGTTAAAAAATCAAATCAGGTTTTGGAAGATGAAAGGATTGTTGATGCTGGTCAGGAGACTGTTTCAATGATTGAAGATTTAGTTGACTGCTCAAAATTTATTTTGTGGAATGGTCCTCTAGGTGATTATCCTAAAGGTTTTTCTGATGGAACTTTTGGTTTAATTCGGGCTTTGGCTAGTAGTAAGGGAGAATCAATAGTTGGTGGCGGTGATACAGAACATTGTATTTCTAATTTAGGTTTAGAGGAAAATTTTGATTTTATATCAACAGGAGGTGGAGCTATGTTAGAGTTTGTGGCAAATGGAACTTTAGTTGGTATAGAAGCAATTGAAAGTAAAAATTAGTTAATTATAGGTTTTGTTTGTTAATCTTAATAAACTGTTAAAGTCATAATAATCTATTAATAGACAGTTTTTTGACTTAAATAACACTTGCATAGAAAAGGAGGTGAGATTAATGAAAAATCAACCTAGCAAGATCAATACTGGGCATGGGTCAAGTCGTTGTAGGCCTGGAGGTGGAACTTCTCATCAGAGTTCTCAGAAAACTTCTACACCGTCTAAACCGTCGTCAGGTAAAACCGGAAATCGGTCCGGAGGTGGGTCAAAGCGTAGTAAATCGTAAGTAACTTTTCTTCTGGGGTCTTGAAAAAGAGCCCCCTTTTTCTTTATTATTCAAAGTTATATAATAAAAGTATGTCTATTCAATATGCAAAAACGAAAAAAGGTCTAAGAATTGTTTATAGCGAGATTTCTCATTCTAAAAAAGCTAGTCTTATTGTTTTGGTTAAGTGTGGTTCGGTGCATGAAACTAAAAATAATAGTGGAGTATTTCATTTGATAGAACATAGTCTTTTTAATGGATCTAAAAAATTTAGGACACCGATGGAAATAGGGGAAAAGATTGACAAGTTAGGGATTTCTGTAGAAGCAGCAACTTATCGAGAATTTACTAAATATAAATTTGGTTTTCATACAAAGAATATTGAGAAAGTTATTGATTTTATTTTTGAATTACTGTTAAGACCAACTTTTGAAGAAAAATTATTAGAGAAAGAAAAAAAAATAGTTTTAGATGAGGTAAAGATGGATACCTATGATAATTATAAAGTTTTTTATGAAAAAACTGATAAATTGCTTTTTAAAAATACTCCATTAGAAAAAGATCAAGCAGGAGATGTAATTTCTTTAAAGAATATAAAATATCAAACTGTATTAGATTTTCACAAAAAATATTATGTTGGAAAAAATATTTTAATTGCTTATGTAGGCCCTTCTTATAAAATATTTTTTAAGAAGATAGATGAACAATTTGCTTTTACGGAAAAAGGTGAAATATTGAGTTATCCAAAATTTTTTATCAATAAAAAAAACAAAGATATTTATAAAATAGCAATCAATGATACTTTTGATTGTAATTCTCTTATTTTTTGTGAACATATTAAAAATGATAAAGATCATTATTTAGTTTTGCTTTTGAAAACTATTTTAGAAAATAAAATAAATAATTTTTTTGTGTCTCAGGAAAAAGTATTTTATGATATTTCTGTTGGTATTACTGAATTTAAAAGAGAACTTTTATTGGATATAACTTTTTCTGTTAATTCTAAAGATAAAAAACAGCAAATGAATTTATTGAAAAAATTCATTTTATCTTTAGACTTAAAAAAAGAAGATTTATCGGAAGCAAACAATGCAATTTCAAATGAGTTAGATTTTGTGAAAAATGATCCAGACGCGCTGGCTGATCTTCTAGTTTTTCGTCTATTGAATAATATTTTATTAAGGAATCTTAATGATGAGAAAAAAAATTTTAATAAAATTTCTTTGTTAGAATTACAGAAATTTGCTAAAAAGTTTTTAAACGAACAGAATTTATTTACGTTTGTTTCTCGTTACAAAAAATAAGATTATTAAAGTTTTAAAAATAGTAATATTGAAGAAATAATTTTAATTTAGTATTAAAGCTACACGGTAGATATAATTTTTTTTGCAATAAATTGAGCTTCTCCAGGTTTGTATTCTTGACCAGGCCAATGTTTAAGACCATCTCCTAAGAAACGGGGTATTATATGAATATGGGTGTGAAAAATAATTTGTCCAGCAGCTGATTCGCTGTTTATCATAATATTTATTCCATCAGTTTTTAAAGACTTTTTTATCTTATTAGCTATTTTTCTGACAACTATCATTATTTCTTTAGTATCTTTATCGCTCATTTCTAAAATAGTTCTAGAATGCTTCTTAGGTATAACTAAAGTATGACCTTGGTTAACTGGATTTATATCTAAGAAAGCTAAAAAATCTTTGTCTTCATAAATTTTTTCACAAGGAATTTCTTTTGACACGATTTTACAAAATAGGCAATCATTCATGCTTTTATTATATGTTAAAATACTTTGAATGGAAAGAAAAATAGTCTTTGGAGGCAGTTTGCCTAAAAAAATTGTAAAAGAATTTGAACAGTTTCCTGTTTTATTAGGGAAGCTTCTTTTTTATAGAGGTTTTGAAACAAAACAAGAGGCAGAAAGTTTTTTGAAGGTTGATTATGATAAAGGCAATTTTGATCCCTTTTTGATAAAAGGTATGGATGTTGCTGTAAAGAGATTGCTTGAAGCAATTAAAAAAGATCAAAAAGTAATGATTTATAGCGACTATGATGCTGATGGTATTCCAGGAGCTGTTATTTTGAGTGATTTTTTTAAAAAGATTGGTTTTATAAATTTTGATAATTATATTCCTAGTAGATTACAAGAGGGCTATGGACTGAATAAGAAAGCTGTTAAGAAGTTTATTACTGATGGAGTTGAGATTTTAATTACTATTGACTGTGGAATTACTAATGTTCAAGAAGTTGGTTTAGCAAATGATAATGGTATAGAAGTAATTATTACTGACCATCACTTAGTTAACGGAGAATTACCTCCCGCAATTACTATATTAAATTCTAAACAAGAAGATGATAATTATCCAGATGATATGCTGTGTGGAGCAGGAGTTATTTATAAGCTTATTCAAGCTTTAATTCAAAGAGGTAATTTTGATTTAAAAGAAGGTTGGGAAAAGTGGTTATTGGATATGGTGGGGCTAGCAACTATTGCTGACATGGTACCTTTGAGGAAAGAGAATAGAGTTTTTGCTAAGTATGGTCTTTTTGTGATGCAAAAATCTCCACGGTTAGGGCTAATTAAACTTCTGAAAAAAATCAGACTTAACCAAAAAAATATTACCGAAGATGATATTGGTTTTATGATTGCTCCAAGGATGAATGCTGCCTCTCGAGTAGCTGATCCACAAATTACTTTTGATTTACTTTCTACTAATGATGAAGTATTAGCTGATAAATTAGCTACTGAGTTGGATAAACTAAATAATAAGAGAAAAGTTATGGTAGCAACAGCTGTTAGAGAAGCTAAACGAAAGATAAAGGATAGAGGATTAAAAGATGTGATTGTAGTTGGTAGCTCTGATTGGACTCTAGGTTTGTCAGGTTTAATTGCCTCTTCTCTTAAAGATTTTTATAAAAGACCATGTTTTGTTTGGGGGACTAATGAACAGGGGTGTTATTGTGGTTCCTGTCGGTCTGAAACAATTGATTTGGTTGAATTGATGAATCTTGTCGAAGGTGATTTTTTTACTCACTGTGGTGGTCATAGAGCAGCAGCAGGGTTTGGTATTATTTCAGATCAAATTCATTTTTTTGAAGAGAAAATTTTACAAGCTTTTAAAAAAATTGGGGGTAGTTGTGAACAAGAAGATATTTTTGTTGATAAAAAAATGTCTTTAGATGATATTACTTGGGATAATTATAAATTAATTGAACAATTAGCTCCTTTTGGAATTGGTAATACCAGACCACTGTTTTTATTTGAGGGTGTCAAAGTTTTTAAGTCCAAAGTTTTTGGTAAAATACAAAATCATCTTGAATTGATTTTCGAGGGAAAGAAGGGAAATAAGATAAAGTCTATTAATTTTTTTAGTCAAAAGATTAAAGATAAAAAATCTTTAATAAAAGAAGGTGATAATTTAAGTTTTTTAGCTAATTTTGAGAAAAATACCTATGGAGGTAGTAATGAATTAAGATTAAGGATTACTGAGTTTTTTTAGAATTTTTGATATAATAGATTTATGTGAGGCAAACATATAATTCTCGCGTTCGGATTATGTAGAAATAAATAGGAGTAAATATTAAAAATAATCATTTCTACAAATCCTCACTTGAAATTATGAAAAAAGATAAAATTATAATTTTTACTGATGGTGGTTCAAGAGGGAATCCTGGAATTTCTGGAGCTGGAGCTGTTATTTTTGATAATGAGGGTCAAGAAATCAAAACTACTTTTAAGTTTTTAGGTTTAAAAACTAATAATTGGGCAGAGTATGAAGCCGTTATTTTAGGTTTAGAAATGGCTTACGATGTTTTTGGAAATAAACTTTCTGGAATGGAAGTTGAAATGAAGATGGATAGTCAGTTAGTGCAGAGACAATTAAAAGGTGAATATAAAGTAAAAGAAAAAACACTTTTTTCTCAATATGTAAAAGTTAAAAATTTAATCGATAAGCATTTTAAAGATATAAGTTTTGTTCATATACCTCGAGGTGAGAATAAGAGGGCTGATGAACTAGCTAATCAAGCTATGGATGAAGGACAGACCTAAATATAAGAAAAATCTGAGGATTAAAATTTTTAACAAAAAAATACTGTTTTTGGACGAAGTCCAAGAAAAAATTTCACTGTTTGACAACCCATTGGAAGGAGTTTGAAATTTTAAGTAATTTTTTTGTGATGCCTTTGGAAAAAAATTTTTTACTTCTCAGATTTTATTTTTATTTAGGTTTGTTGATTTTTTAAGACAATGAAATATTCCTCATTTTATCTATCCATTTTAAGTTTTATAGCTGGAGTATCTTTTTGTTCTCTGCAAGATTTTGGTTTTTATTTTGGGATATTTTGGATATTTCTGGCTTTAGTTATCTGGTTATTTAGATTTCAATTTTTTGATAATAAATTTATTTTAATCATACCTTTTATTTGTATGTTTTTCGGTTTAGGTTTATTAAGATGTACTCTATCTAATGAAGTACAAGGGAAATATTTACTAGAAAATTTTGTGGGAGTAGAACAGTCTGTGTTGGGTGTAGTTGTGGACGAACCTGACGAGCGAGAGAATAACACTAAATTAACAATTGCAGTGACAGCTATAACTTCAGAGGGTCAGATCATTAAAAATTTTCGAGAAGAAGTGAAGATGTTAGTGACCGTTCCTTTTTATCCTCAGTTTGAATATGGAGATGAGGTTAATTTTTTGGGTGTTTTGCAAAAACCAGAAAATTTTTCAGTTGATGGTGGTCGAGAGTTTGATTATATTAATTATTTAGCTAAAGATAAGATTTTTTACCAAATGTTTTATCCTCAAACTAAACTTTTCTCAAAAGAGAATGGTTCTTTTTTGAAAGAAAAATTATTTAAATTAAAAAAAGGTTTTCTTAAACAAATTAGTTTAACGGTTCCTGAGCCAGAAGTTTCTTTACTAGGCGGTCTTTTAGTTGGGGCTAAACAGTCTTTAGGTCAAAAATTGCAGGATGATTTTAGAAAAGTTGGTTTGATCCATATTGTGGTTTTGTCTGGTTATAATGTAACCATTATTGCTGAATTTCTTATGGGGATGTTAAGTTTTTTGCCACGTTTGATTGGGTTAAGTCTGGGAGCTTTAAGTATTATATTTTTTGCAATTATGGTAGGCGGTTCAGCTACTATTGTACGAGCTTCTATTATGGCTTTGTTGGTTGTTTTAGCAAGGGCAACTGGCAGGGTTAGTGATATGACTAGAGCTTTATTTTTAGCTGGTTTTATAATGGTCATACACAATCCTCAAATTGTGGTGTTTGATCCTTCTTTTCAGCTATCTTTTTTGGCAACTTTGGGTCTTATTTTTTTGTCGCCTAGATTAAGTGAATTTTTTAAATTTATTCCAAAAAAATTTTATTTTAGAGAAACAGTTACTGCTACCATTTCGACTCAAATTTTTGTTTTACCTTTGTTACTTTATATGACAGGAGAATTTTCAGTGATAGCTGTTGTTGTAAATCTCTTAGTGTTAATGTTTATCCCTTTGACAATGCTAGGGGGATTTTTGACAGGGATTTTAGGTTTTGTTTCTTCTTGGTTGGCTGCTCCCTTTTCTTACTTAACTTATTTTTTGTTGAGTTATGAGCTTAAAGTTGTGGAATTTTTTGCTAGTCTACCTTTTGTTTCATTTAAGGTCCCCTTACTTTCATTTTATTTAGTTTTTTTAATCTATTGTTTATATTTTTTACTTTTGTGGAAGTTTTTTAGAAAAACCAATGAGGTAGAGTTGTTAGAATAAGGTGAAAGAAGTTAGTTTTTTGGTAGAATTGTGTTTATGGAGAATTGGACAAAACATATTCGGATTGGTTCTGTTATCTTACTTGTTTTTTGGCTGTGCTTTTTTCTCTTTCAGCAAATTGATTTGACTACTGCTGATTTAGGAAGGTTTGTCCAGAATGGTCAACAAATTTTTAAAGGTAATTGGTAGGGTGTTCTGAAAACAAATCTTTACTTTTATACTAATCCGCAATATCCATTTCTCAATCATCATTGGGGGACAAGGATGGTGTTCAGCTTTATTCATTGGTTAGGTGGTTTTTTATTACTTCATTTATTTTCTATTTTATTAATTATCGGGACTTTTCTTGTTTTATTTAAAATGGCTAGAAAAGAAGTTGGTTTTTCTATTGCTGTTTTATTATCTATCTTTCTTATTCCGTTGATGGTATACCGAAATGAGATAAGGCCAGAAATTTTAAGTTGTTTTTTTTCTGCTTCGTTTTTCTCTATTTTATGGGCGTATCGTGGTAAGAATTTATCAGTAAAATGGTTATGGGTTTTACCGGTTTTAGAGGTTGTTTGGGTAAACTTACATATTTATTTCTTTTTAGGTCCTGTTATAGTCGGGGCGTTTCTTTTAGAAAAGGTTATTTTTTATCTTAAAGATTCTAGGGAGAAGCTCCGAGTAATTTTTTATACTTTTGGATCAGTTTTGTTGGCAACTTTAATTAATCCTTTTGGTTGGAATAATTTAATTTATCCTTTTCTTATTTATAATAATCGTAGTTATCGTGTATTAGAAGAACAATCAGTCTGGTTTATTGAGAAGTTGGGTATTAATAATCCATCTTTTCTTTTCTTTAAAATTACTTTAGCTATTTTGTTAATTTCTTTTGTTTGGATTATTGTAAAGAAAAGGAAAAAATTTCCTCTTGTTAATTTTTTCCTAATTTTTGGGTTTGCTTTTATAGCTTGTTGGGCTATTTGTAATATTACTTTATTTGCTTTTATGTCCTTGCCAATTTTAGCTAAGAATATTAGTATTATTTGGCCTAATTTAAACTTTAATAGTTTTAATAAAAAAACATCTCTTGTCGGTATTTCTTTAGCTTTCATTTTTGTAATTTTTATTATCTAAGGAAAAACTTTACCAATTAATAGCTGATCTTTCGGTTTAGGAATAATAAAAGGACAGGATAAAGCTATTGATTTTTTTTAAGGAAAATAACCTACAAGGTCCAATTTTTAATAATTATGATATTGGTGGTTATTTAATCTTTAACTTATTTCCTCAGGAAAAAGTTTTTGTTGATAATCGTCCCGAAATTTATTCAAGTGAATTTTTTCAAGAAGATTATATCCCCATGCAGGAGAATTATGATATTTGGCTTACTAAAAGTAAGGAATACGGAATCAATACTATTATTTTTTATCGACATAATGCTATACCTTGGGGTCAACAATTTCTTATTACTAGGATTGATGACGTTAGTTGGGCACCTGTTTTTGTAGATGACCGTGTTATAATTTTTTTGAAAAGAAATTTGTTGAATAAAGAGGTTATTCAAGAGTATGAAATTCCCAGAAAAATATTTAGTATTTCTTAATAAGAAAATAAAAAAATCCGCGAAGGTTTAACCTTCGCGGATTTTTTATTTTAATTGTTTAATCACAAGTTGCATCTGTTGGAGTAGAAGTAGTGTCCATTCCAAATCCAGGAGCTGGTGTAGCAGAAGATAATTCTTGGTTACATTCTTCTGGTTGAGTATTAAAAGCTGAACAGATTGATGCTAGTAAGTTTTTAGGGTCTCTGTAAGCTGATATTTTTTCTTCATTGATAACTAATTCAGGTGAACCTTCTATATTGTATTTTGTGTTATCTTCTTGGTAAATAGTAAAGATTGGAGAGGGTGAGTTTGTTTGTGTCCAAGTACTTTTATCAGCATAATTTTCCAAAGTTTTGAATTCTTTATTTGTATCAATTATACATTTATCCAAAGGTACTTTATCAATTTCGGTTTCTGTTAAGCAACGGGAAGAGTTTCCGTCTTCAAGAAAACAGCCTAAATAACTTAATAACTTATCTTTTCCTTGTTTTCCAATACAGTATTGTTGAGTTTGTTCATCTAGTTCTACTTTATCATGTATAGCATAATCAACAAATTTTAATTCAAAATCGATTTTGTCTCCTAACAAATTTAGAACTGGTAATATTCCTTTTTCTATTTGTGTGCCATAAGGACACTGGCTCATTACGAAAAGTTCGACCATAGGTTTATCTGATTTTACAGAAACTTCTGGTTTTGGTGCATTAGCCTGAGCTTCTTCCATTTCTTTTAAGTTAATCATATCTGGGAAAAATTTCTCTCCGTCTTTACTAAGATAAGAGTCAAAGCTTTGGCCATTAGCTGAAACGACTATTCTATAAAGACCTCCTTCGTCAATTACTTCTTGTACTACAGCTGGATTATCTGGGTTCATAGCGATTAACTTTGTAACTTTAGCTTTAGCTTCTTCAGGTGAGATACTTTTACCAGAATCTGAGGCAAAAAAGTTATAAGTGAGAATTGATAGCCCTAAAAAAAGTAATATAATGACAATGTTTCTTTTATTCATGTTTTTAAGTTTAGTTTAATTAATAAGGTTATTCAGGAATAGTATCAAATTTAGTAAGTATTATCAAATTTTTACTATAGAAATGAAAAACACCACCCGAAGGCGATGTTTTTCAATGTACCTAAGTTATAGCAAGCTACAACTCAAGTACATTTATAATCTTATCAGAAGTTCATTTAATGTCAAGAAGTTTTTTGAATAGATGTGGATAGAGTGGATGAATTGTTGTTGTGTTGTTAAATAAAATAAAATGATGAGATTCGTCTTGATGGTTACTAAAGTAAGATGGCGGGATCCGGTCACAAGTTACTAAGCATATTTTCCGTGCTTTGCACTCAAATCTGCTAAGTACTCGCGACCCCACCTCCCTCGCTTTGCTCAGTCTGGTTTTCGAATCCCATCAACTATTTTTACACAATAATTAAAAAAACTAGCATCAAGCTAGTTTTTTTAATTATGGTGGAGATGGCGGGATTCGAACCCACGTGCAATAATTGATTTATTATGATTCTACAGTATGTAGTTTGCTTTTATGTTTGAGTAAAAAAGATCAAAAACAAACAAAATTCTTTTTCACCGATTTTCTAAGTTTTCTGAAGTTTGCCGAAAAATTTCAAACTTCCGTATTCTGATGATATTACACCCAAATGAATCTATCAGAAATCAATTCACAGGACGCCAGTTAAGCGAAAGCTAAAGCTGGAGCAGAGAAGTAAGGCGAAGCCACACGACCTGCTGATTTGGATAAGTTTGCACTTATTCAGTTCTATTCTTTTACGAGAATAATAGAATGCTCGATACAGCACATAATAAAAGGAAAATTATTGGCGAAGCCAAAGACATCCCCATATGTTATTTAATTGTCAAAGTTCTAATTTGTGTGACCTTTCATTACTCGGTCGATGTCTCTCTGGTTATCTTTCTTTTTTAAAGTTTCTCTATGATCGTATTTTTTCTTTCCTCTTGCTACGACAATTTCAACTTTAATTTTCCTACCTTTACTATACATTGAAATTGGTATAATTGTCAAGCCTCGCTGTGATTCTAATTGAGCCAAATGATCAATCTCTTTTTTATTTAAAAGTAAACTACGGTTTCTTTTCGAGTTGTAATTTTCAGGTGTATTGTTTGTTTGATAGGGTGAAATACTAGCATTTAATAAAATAGCTTCACCTCCTCTAATAGTTACATGGGAACCTTCTAAAGAACCTTTCTTACTTTTTAGGGCTTTTACTTCAAAGCCAAGCAGTCTTATACCTGCTTCAAATCTTTCTAAAATTTCATATTTTAGACTAGCTTTTTTATTTTTGATAAACGTTGACATAATCTAATATTAGCATATTTTAATTAAGGAATGTATAATAAATTTTATTATGACTAATCCTAAAAAATCTAAAAAAACAAAATCTAAAAAAGGGATGTTAGATTTTAAGCTTGGTAAAAATAAACCGAAATTAAGTTTGTTTGGTAATTTTATAAATATTTTTATTATTTTTCTACTAATTTCTTTTATTTATACTGCATTGGTGAATCAAACAGAAAAGCCAGAAGAAATCTCTATCTCTGAATTAGTTTCTGGAATTTCTGCAGGAGAGGTTGAGAGTATTTCTGTAGAAGGTGAAAAATTATTGGTTGGGTTTAAGGATGAAGTTATTAAAGAAGTGAAGAAAGAAATGGAATCTTCTCTTTCTGAAACATTGTTTAATTATGGTGTTACCTCTGAACAGTTAAAAGAGATTGATGTTTCTGTGAAAAGTCCCAGTGGTTTTCAATACTGGTTTATAGCTTTAGCTCCTTTTTTAATTCCTATTTTGTTTATTGTAGCTTTTTTTTGGTTTATCTCTCGTCAAGTGAAAGGTTCTAGTATGCAAGCTTTTAGTTTTGGTAGTTCCAAAGCTCGTTTAACTAATCCTTCAGATAAGAAAGAGAAAATTACTTTTAATGATGTTGCTGGTGTTAAAGAAGCAAAGGAGGAACTTAATGAAATTGTTGATTTTCTAAAAAATCCCAAAAAATTCTTAGACATTGGAGCTCAGATTCCTAAAGGAGTTATTTTGATGGGTTCACCTGGAACAGGAAAGACTTTATTGGCGAGAGCTGTAGCTGGGGAAGCTAAAGTACCTTTTTTCTCAATTTCTGGTTCAGAATTTGTAGAGATGTTTGTGGGAGTAGGGGCTTCGCGTGTACGTGATTTATTTAAAACAGCTAAAGCTACTGCTCCAGCTATTATCTTCATTGACGAAATTGATGCTGTTGGTCGGGTGCGTGGAACAGGTGTGGGAGGTGGGAATGATGAAAGAGAACAGACTCTTAATCAAATTTTAGTAGAAATGGATGGTTTTGATCCAAATGGAAAAGTTATTGTAATCGCTGCTACAAATCGTCCTGATGTGCTTGATCCAGCTTTACTACGTCCTGGTCGCTTTGATCGTCGAGTAACCATTGATTTACCTGATAGAATTGATCGTGAAGCTATTTTAGAAATTCATTCTAAGAAGAAACCATTTGCTAGTGATGTGGTGTTAAGAGTTATTGCTG
>CAYLHD010000012.1:0-8837 GCA_964383545.1 uncultured Candidatus Saccharibacteria bacterium
TGTTTCCGTCAGCATCTGTCACATCGGAAGTACCACAAACCACCCAACCGATTTCTACAGTATTGTAAGTATTTTCGTCTGTATCGTCAACTGTGATAGTTATAGGAGCACAAGTATTTGTTTTCCCAGCTTCGTTTGTTAACGTAGCTGTATAGGTGGTGGTGGTGCCTGGTGTAACCGACACTGACCCTTCTTCAATTGGACTCATAGTGATTACATTAGCGAGACTTAAATTAATGAAACCTAAAGTAGCTCCTAAAGTTGACCAACTGATAGTTGAACTCTCTCCTGCTGTAATATTAGTTGGTGATGCTGATAATAATATACATCTTACTGTTTCTTCTTCAGGTTGGATAAATATTCCACTACCTTCTTCACAAGACGTTTTTTCTATTAGTATATTGGATATAATTGTGTTCATCTTAAATTGGATACTATTTGTTTTGAGTGGGCCTTCAAATTCATATTGAGCTTCAAGTACATCTGAGTTTGTATGAAGACCTCCTAGATTACTGAAATCATTTGAAATAGATAAAATTTCGTCAGGGTCAGCTTCTCCATTTTCATCAATAGCTGCATTTATTCTCTCTATGAGAGGTTGTAATCTATTGTTAATGTTTATTGTAGCAGAGTCAATATTAATTCTTAAACTCTCTTGAAGAGGGTCTATTTCATTTAATTTTATGATCTCAAGAGCTGATATATTATTTGTTATATCTTCCTCTGTCAGAGGTATTTCATCTCCCGGTTCCCAGACTTGTGATATTGATTCAATTGGATAATTTTGCCAACAATCAATAAGAGCATCGATATAATTTTCAGCTAAGTTAACAGCGTCCAATGATCTTTGTTTCCACTCTCTATAGTCTCCTTCATTTTTGATTGTAATTTCTATTATATCAACCAATTCTTCTATTACTGCAGAAGAAAGTTGAGAAAAACCATTATCTGATGGGTTCGATTCAAATAAACCTGTTGTAGAATTGAAAACAGACTTGATTAATTGGCTAAGTAAAGCCCCTACAATTTCGTTAATCTCATCAGCTATGACTAACCGGTCGTTTCCTAAACCAAGGACTTTGTTTAGTGACTCATTTATGGTTGTCCCTGGAGTTTTGGTGGTACAAGTTCCTGGTGTTGTGATATCTTCACAATGCTCAGGGAAATCAGGGTCACAGATAGTTTCTTCTATATCTGGTTCACAACTGTCAAACGAGAGAAATCCTCCACCCCAGTCTGATTTGATTATTTCCTTATCTTTTTCTTCTGCCATTTTTAAGGTTAAGTCTATGTATCCATTTAAGTAGGCACCATAAGCGTTATTTTGAGGTTGTGAAATATTATTAAATTTATTCCAAGACCAATCATTCCCTAAATCGTTTAATGCGCCATTGGCGTTTCCAAAAACGTCCGTAAGAGTACAATGAGCTTTTCTTCCTCCAAATTGCTTAGTGAGGGCTATTTTTATGTCTAGACTAAAAGGACTACAAAGAAAAGCTAGTTCACTACCTTCAATAAATTCTCCTATCGTATTGTTACCTACACTTGTTAAAAAACCACCAAGGTCAGTGACGAAAGTGGGACCTTCTTCAAAACCACTATTTATCCAACCTACAGTTGAGTCAGATATTTTTTCTATAATTACATTTATAATAGAATAAAGTATTCCGTCTAAAATTGTTTCCTTTACTATTAATTCCGAAGTATTTAATGCAATGTCTGATAAGACTACTGTCTGTGATTTAGTGGCTGCTATATGAGCTCCGTCAATTACTGAAAATAGAGCTGTTACTTTATGTGGTTTTAATAAGAAAATAACAGGACATAATGTAAAAATTATAAGAAGTTTCAGTATTGTTTTTTTGTTTTTTAGTAACATAGACATAATTAATTAATTAATTAAATTTAATCCCTTTTTCAAAAAGATATAAGCCGATTTTTTTCCATTCTTCCTCAAAGATTTCTTGATTCGTCATATATTTTTTAATATTCAATAACCCTGCAATAGGATCATTTAAAATCTGTTTCATTTGTGTTGCATTAGATATTAGATTACCTAACGCATTTATTGCATTTATGTGTGGTGTAGATATCTCATAGGGAACAGGTAATGACAAAAGTTCTTTTTGAATATTTTCGTAAATTTTTATATTTAAATCAATTTTCTGCAATTTTTGTTTGTTTTTTGTTTCTAAGATTTCCTTAACAATAACGATATCATTCTCTATTTCTGTGTTAGGATTGAGTATTAAATCTATTTGTGTTGCATATTGTTGGATTGTTTCCTTGCCATTATCATGAATAATACTTAGATCGTTTAAAGTGTAGTTTTTAACTGAGTCTATATCAGTTAAAATATTTTTTGTTATTAAGTTGTTAATAAGCTGTTCTTCTTGATCTGTTCCTAATTGATTTTCTTGTTTAAGAGTAATATAACCAGCGAATAATTCTCGTGACAATAAATCAGTTTGGGTCAATGGTTTGTTGTTTAGAGAATTAGTAGTTTCTTTGTTAAATGATGTAATTTTATCATCAAATGAATCATTTGGCCCGGCAATAAGTGGGTTTCTGTTGATTAGAATTTCATTATTATCATTGGTTCCATCACCATCCGTGTCTGGGTTGATGGGGTCAGTTTTCCATAAAGTTTCTTCCCAGTCTTTTAAACCATCACCATCTGTATCATTTTTTATAGTTTGCTGAATTATTTTGTTGGTTGCGTTTTTTACACCCTTTTGTTTTTCTAAGTTTAGAAAATAAGAAATTTTTCTGTCTTCGTATTTATAAAATACAAAAAAACAACCTAAAATAACCAAAGTCACGACTAAAAAAATTGACAGTTTTTTGCTCGGTAAAAACCTGTTCATAATTAGATAAATTATAACAAATTAGATTATTTAATGTCTTGTTATTTGTGAATAACTTTTTTATTTTTTTAGATGATTTGTTAGACTTATCCAATTTTGCAAAGAGAGATCCTCTGCTCTTACTTTTATAGGTATACCTAATTTATCAAGAGTCTCTTTAAGTTTATTTTTATCTATAAAGGATAAATTGTTAATTAACATTTTTCTTTTACTAGAGAAACCTTTCTTGATTAATCGAAAGAAGACTTTTTCATCTGTATTTTTTAAGAGATTTTTTGAGATTTCATCTATTAAGAGTATAGCTGAGTCAACCTTTGGTGCGGGGGAGAAGTTACTGGCCTTAACTGTGGTTATATATTTTGGTTTGCCATAAGCTTTGACACTAAGAGATAAAATACTTTCTTTTTTATCTGAAGATGTTATTCGTTTTACTACTTCCTTTTGGAGCATTATAACTATTTTACTTGGTTTAAAATTAGAAGAAAGAAATTTTCTAAGAAATTGACCTGTGATGTAATAAGGGATATTTGCCACTATTTTATAAGGAGCCTTTATTAAAGTTCTTGGGTCAATTTCTAAGATATCATTGTAAATAAGGGTTAGGTGGTTGTTTTCAATCTCTTGTTTGAATTTTTCTTGTAGGAATTCAATTAAACGATGGTCTTTTTCTATGGCAATAACCTTTTTAGATTTTTCAAGAAGTTTTTCTGTTAAGATTCCTTTTCCTGGGCCAATCTCTAACACGATATCTTTAGATTTTAAATCAGCTGTTTCAATGATTTTGTCTATTATTTGTTTAGATTTCAGGAAGTTTTGTCCCAAGGATTTTTTTGCTTTAATCATGTAAGAAGTATAAGGTAAACATGTATTAAGTAGCAAGTGCTAAGTGTAATGATTACTGAATTGATTAAAAGATAAAAGGTTCTAACTAGATTAGAATTTCTTGTAGAAAAATGGTAAAATTTATTAGAATTTATGAAGAATAGCTTTAATAAGAAGCAGTTTTCACTGTTATTAATATCCTTTATTAGTGGTTTTAGTGTCATGATCGTGGAATTAACAGCTGCAAGAGCTGTGGCGCCTGTAATTGGATCTTCTGTTTATACTTGGACATCGGTTATTGGTGTTATTCTTCTTGGTCTTTCCATAGGAGGTTATGTTGGTGGGTATTTGATTGATAAATATAAGTCTACAAGAATGTTGTCAATATTTCTTTTTTCCGCCGCTTTTTTTATTGGTCTTATCCCTTTTATTTTAAAAAATATTTCTTATTTTGTTTTGGCTGATTTGTCTATTCTAAACATAATATTATTAATTTCTATAACTCTTTTTTTCCTTCCGGCTATTTTCCTTGGGTGTTTATCCCCAACAATTTTAAAGTTATATTCTGAAGATATAGAAAATATAGGGAAGCAATTTGGGAGTATCACAGCTCTCTGGTCTTTGGGTAGCATAGTAGGAACGTTTTTAACAGGATTTTATCTTACAGGGACCATAGGTACTTCCAACAGCTTCTTTTTTGTGTCTTTTATGTTGTTTCTCCTTGCTATTACTATTCTGGTTGTTTCTAGAAAAAGTTCAGTTAAAAAGCAAATTTTATTTTCATTTTTAATTTTTTCTCTAGTATTTATATGTTTTGCTGAGGAACAGAAAATAAATAATAATAATTTAATTTTTAGTTCAGAAAGTAATTATTACAAAATTGCTGTAATAGACGATCTTTTTATGGGAGAAGACGTAAGATTTCTTTTTTTAGATTTTGATTCACATAGTGTAGAAAATAAGGATAGTGAAAACTTAAATATCTATACCGCGATTCATCCTATTTTTTCAGTGTTTAAAGATGATATTAAAGATATTTTTGTTATTGGTGGAGGATCCTATAAAATTGCTAAAAATTTTAGTGATTTTTATAAGGGTGCAGAGATTGTGGTTTCAGAAATTGACCCAGAGGTGACCAAAGTTGCTGAGGATTTCTTTAATCTGAGAGACTATCCGATAAAAACGATAAATGAAGATGTTAGGTTTACTTTGAATAATTCAGAAAAAAAATATGATGTCATTTATGGTGATGCTTACAATTCATTTATCTCGGTTCCTTGGTATTTAACAACTTTTGAATTTAATGAGGTAATAAAAAAAAGTCTAAAGGATAAAGGTGTTTATTTAGTTAATTTTATATCCAGTCTTGAGGGAGAAAATCAGCTTTTTGAGAGTATGTTAAAAACGTTTAAGGAAACTTTCGTTAATTTTTACGTTATTGCATATGGTGCAAATAAAGAAGATGTGCAAAACATTGTTTTATTGGGAATTAATTCAGACGAAAAAATCAGTCATGATGAACTAGTTGATAGAATAAAAAAAATAGAGAATGGTGAAAATTTATGGAATAAGGTTGTTCCTCAAGACGGGTTGAGTGTGTCTAAAAATGCTTTGGTGTTAACAGATGATTTTGCACCCATCGAGAGATTAATGAGGCCTTTAATAAATAACTACTTCAGTGATTATTCTAAGTTTTTTTACTTATTATTTTAAAATTGGTTTATCTCTTAATGTATCTTACTGTTTTTTTTATAATCACTTGGAGGTTCAACCTCCAAGGATTCTGTGGATAACCCTAAAATATTCAATTTTCCCAATTTGGAGGCTGAACCTTGCCTGCCGGCAGGCAGGCTCCAAGCGGATGTTTTTTGGATAGTTACCACTCAAGATATTCGATTTTGTCTGGGTTTGGTGGAGTGTATTGGGTATTGGTGCATTCATTTTCTAGTAAATCATTACTGATATCTGAAATAAATTCAGACATATCATTTGATTTTCTTGAGCCAAAGATAGTTCGACTAGAAGCATAGGAAAGAAATAGTTTTTTTCTAGCTCTGGTAAGGGCGACATAAAATAGTCTCCTTTCTTCCTCACCTCTATCTTGATTTTTACCACTGTCCATTTTACTTGGAAAAAGGCTGTCTTCTAACCCTGTGATAAAAACATAATCAAATTCTAGACCTTTGGAAGCGTGGACTGTCATAAGCCTCACAGCTTTAGTTTTTTCTTTTAGTTGATCTTGGTCAGAGGATAGAGCTGATTCTTCTAGAAGTTTTCCTATTCCTTCTTCTTGTGGTAGTAAATCATATTTAACAGCTAGTGAGACAAATTCTTTCATGTTGGCTAAACGTTCTAAGTCTTCTTCTGTGCCATTTTTAAGTTTATCTTCTAAACCAGTTTCCTTAATGATTAATTTAATTAAGTCAGATGGTTTTTGAGTTTCACTGGCAGTTTTGATTTTAGTTAAAACTGTTCTGAAATTAGTTACTTTTTCTTGCATAGCAGGGCTCAATTCATTTTCTTTTTTAGAGAAAATTTTAGCAATAGTAACTTTACCAATTCCTCTTGGGGGGACATTGATGATACGTTTTAGTGAAGTTAGATCATCAGGGTTAAGCGAACTTTTAATAAAAGCTAAAATATTTTTAATTTCTTTTCTATCAAAAAACTTAGTACCAAGGACTTGGTAAGGTACTTCTGCATTCAAAAAAGATTCTTCTAAAACTCTAGATTGGAAATTAGTTCTGTACAAAACAGCAATTTCTTCAGGAGAAACATTTTCGTGTTTGATTAAGTCACTACATCTTTGGGCAACGAAATTAGCCTCTTCTCCTTCGTTGTAAGCAAAGTAAACCCCAATTTTTTCTCCTGCTTGATTTTTAGTGAAGAGATTTTTTTCTTTTCGTAATTTATTTTTTGCGATAATTTCATTGGCCGCTTCTAGAATATTTTGGGTGGAACGATAATTTTGTTCTAATAAAATTGTGGTAGAGTTTTTAAAATCTTTTTCAAAATTTAAAATGTTTTTTATATTAGCACCTCGCCAAGAATAAATATTTTGATCACCGTCACCTACTACACAAATATTTTGTTGTTTGTCTGAGAGTAATTTAGCAATTTGATATTGAACCTTGTTAGTATCTTGATATTCATCAACATAGATATAATTCCATTGATTTTGATATTTAGCTAAAATTTCCTTGTTTTCGCCTAAAAGAAGAGCTGTTTTGAGTAATAAATCATCAAAGTCGAGAGCTTTTTCTGTTTTTAGAACTTGCTCATATTTTTGCCAAACTTGGTCAACAATCTGAGAAAAATAATTTCTGTCCCCTTGTTCGGAATAATCCGAGGCAGTTTTAAAATTACCTTTTTGCCATGAGATGGTTCCTAAAATTTTTTTAGGTTCAAATTGTTTAGGATCTAAATTAATTTCCGTTAAGATGTTTTTAACAATTCTTTGAGAATCACTTTTATCGATAATAGAAAAATGTTTAGGAATACCTAATTCTCTAAAATTCTCTCTGAGGATATGGACTCCGAGGGAGTGGAAGGTTCTGATAAAAGGTTGGTTGGTGAAAGAGACTGGTAAGTTTAGTTCTTTATCGTTGTTGAGTAGTTTAAGGATACGAGTTTGCATTTCTTTAGCAGCTTTATTGGTAAAGGTAACTGCCAAAATATTTTCTGGTGCTATTCCATTTTTAATTAAATGTAGAATTCGGTAAGTAATTACTCTAGTTTTACCAGCTCCGGCTCCTGCAAGAATTAATAGAGGTCCTTTTTCGTGTAAAACAGCTTCTTTTTGCTGTGGATTTAGTTCATCTAAATATGACATTGTCATAGTATAACACAGACCCAATAATGGTTGATTTTTATACGAAAAATCAACTATCATTGGGAATTAAAAAATACAGGGGTCCGACCCCTGTATTTTTTAATTTTGGTTTTTTATTAAGATTATTCTAAGTTTCCCATTACCGAAATGGTTTCATCTTTGAATTTAACAATTTCTTCTTTGGAAATTTTATCTAAATTAGGGATTTTAGTTTTGAGGAATTCCATAATTTCAGCTTGTTTATTTTCATCAGCTCCTACTCTGTCCAATACCTCTCCAAATTCTTTTTGTTCATCTTCGGTTAAAATATTCATTACTTTGAGCATGACAGCTTGATAAATTATCTTACCAATTCTTAATAAAGTTTCTTCTTGTTTCTTTTCGTCTAAATTTTCTAAGCTAAGGTATTTTATAATATTTTGATTAAATGTATCATTCATGGTTATTTTTTATTTAATTTAATAATTTTTAATCTTATACACTTATAGGATTATTTTTAATTTGGTTTTCATTATTTAATTTTACTTCATAACGTCTTAAATATTCTCTAACACTTTCATTTGTTGTTGCCTCTCCGAGTTTTTGATGAGCTTCTTTTAAATAATTATCCAAGCCTTTTAAATTATCTTGAGTAGCTCCGTTTACGGCTTTATTTAATGCGCCCTTACCATAGTAATCAAAACCTTCTTTTGTAACTTCTTGAACTTTTAAATCTTTTAGTTTATCCCATTCTCCCCCATTTTCCATAAATTGGTTAGAACCAAAACCAAACGAACGGTGACCTTTACCTATTTCAGATAATCTATTCTCTAAATTATCGTTAACTTTAGTATTGAATAACTTCTCACTGACTACATTTTGTTGTTTCTGTGTTTCTTCAGGCGCAGAATTGTAACTATCATTACTGTCTATTTCTGCTCCTGTAAGAGGTTTTGCTATTTTTGTTTCTGTTTCAAGAGGTTCTGTTACTTCTGTTTCTAATCCTTTTATATTTTGATTAGTAGACAAAATATTTTCTTTATCCATATTACTTAAGCCATTAGTTTTTTCGAAAAATTTATTTATTTCAGACTCATCATCAAAAGCTTTTGAAAAATCAATTTCTTGATCTATTTTTAAATTATTAGCATTAGTCATCCCAAAATTAGTAGGATTTTTTGCAACCTTATCTTTTATAGCATCTATTAAATAAGTTTTTTGAGCTTCTTCTAACCCAGAAAACCTTTCCCCATAATGTTTATTTAGTTGATCTTCCGTCATTTTCCAAATAGAATCTCCTTTTTGTGCAGTTTCTATAAATTTAGTAGGATCTATCT
>CAYLHD010000012.1:8937-20920 GCA_964383545.1 uncultured Candidatus Saccharibacteria bacterium
TGGTATTTCTCCTGCCAGTGCATTATCAAGCATTCCTATTCCTATTGTTGAACCTGCTCCCACAACACCCATTGTTAATGCTTTGCCCAGTATAAGATTGCGACCGCTTTTTTGTTCTCGTTTAATTGTTTCTTGATATTGCTTTTCAATTTCTGTTAAATTAGAGATATTAAAATTTTTTCGAGATATTTCCGTTGCATTAGTGGCAGTTTGCTCTATTCGATCTTTTTTTCCTTGAGTAGCTTTGTCATAAACTTTTCCAGTTAAACCAGACATCAATGTTCCAAAAGTTCCCCTCAAAAGTTTTTTTCCAGCTACTCCTCCTATACCGATGGCAGCTGCGCCAGCTGTAACTGGTATAGCCAAAGAAGCATAACCGGCTAATCCAGCAATCATTACAGTTGAATAAATAAGTCTTTTGGTTTTACCTAAACCTGACCATCTTTCATAGCTTTTCATCAAGAATCCTTTTTTAGTTGCTGGGAAAGTTTCAGCTTCTTTTTCTTGTAAGTGTTCAATTTCATCTAAAACAACAATATTGTAAATTCTGTTTTGTATTTCAGCTTCTGCTTTATTTCTGTTTTCTACTGATAAATTAGAAGAGATTTTTTCTGAAGAATCACTCCATTCATTTTGAGCATAAAGTTGTTTGGCCTGTTTATAAGTTGATTGAGCTTCTACTAACGATTCTGGCATTTTTTTTCCTTTGGAAGGAGATAAACCTAAAGCATTTCTGAGTTTTCCTAATCGTCCTCCTCTCAAGAATTCTTGATGCTCTCTAATATATTCTGTACGAGCGTTTTCTAAATTAGCCCAATGATTAATCTGCTCATTTTGATTTTCATTTCCATTTCCATTTCCTGAAACAACATCATCTAGTTCAATAATCTCATCAGGTTTTTCACTTTCTTCTTCTTTGACTTTTTCAATTATTCCTATAATTCTCTTATTTATTTTCAAGTATTTTTTATTAAACTTATTTTTAGAGTCTTCTAAAAACTGTTTAGACTCATTATATAATTGATCAAGATCTGTCTCAGGCATTTTTCGATAATAATCCATTTCTTCATCAGAAACAATATCAGTTAATTCAATTATTTCTGCATTATTTTCTTTCTTCCTTATTTCTTCTACTTTTAGTCTGGCAACTTCAACAGTAGAAAGTAATTCTCCTTTTTCTTTTCTTTCTTTTATGTCTTTTATTTCTTCCATATTCTTAATAAATCTTTTTGATTTATTAATTTCTTTCTCACTAATCTTTCTCCCCTCAGAACCAATCGAGGAAATTATCTCTATTTTTGATGTCTCTGATTCTTCTTGATTATTATTAATTTTAAGTGAGGCATCTGATTCTTTTTCTTCGTTTGGAGTAGCTTTAAATTGTTCACTCATAATAATATTATTTAATTAATAATTAATAATTAATTTTTATATTTAGCTAAAATTTCGGCATCAATAATTTCTTTCTTTTTACCGTATTTTAAACTACTTAATTCTTTTAATTGTTCAACAATTTCAAGATTTCCTTTTTTAGGAGCTTCTGTTTGAATATTAAATGGTTTTTGGGGTTGACCATTAGCAAGAATTTTTAAATAAGCATTCCAATTGTCCAAGTTAGTAATGTCTTTAGCGTCAAAAACTGGTTCGAATTGTTTTGAAAGGTATTCAGCATCATCTTGTCCTACTCTAAAAACTGCCATGGAACCGACGTTACCAAATACAGAGTCTCTAATTCCTTCATCTAGTTGAGCAATAAATTGATGGGCCATATTTAATGATAATCCATATTTACGAGCTTCTGATAAAATAACTGAAATAGAATCAGTGGTCACATTTTGAAATTCATCAATGTAAAGGTAAAAAGGAGGAAGTTTTGTTGAAGAATCAACACGAGAAAGAGTTGCCATTAGAATCTTTCCAACAATAATTAAGCCCAATAAATTAGAATTAATATCCCCCAATCTTCCTTTGCTTAAATTAACTAAGAGAATTTTCTTTTGATCCATTATTTCTCTAAAATTAAACGCTGACTTATTTTGAGCAATGATTGGTCTCATCATATCGTTACTGAGAAAAACATCAAATTTGCTAGTGATATAGGGTACAATGTTTTCCAAAGAAGCTTCCCCTTCACTTTTACTAGCAATTTCTTTCCAGAATTGTGTAACAATTGGGTTAGTACATTTAGCTAATTTTTCTTCTCTAAATTTTGAGTCAGCTAGAACACGAGAAATATCTAAGAGAGTGCTTTGATCAGCTGGGTCATCAATGACTAATTGTACTGCGTTTCTGAAATATTGTTCAAACATTGGCCCTCCAGTGGTTTTCATATCAAATAATTTATTAAAAATAGATAACATCTCGTTGATAACAAAAGTTTTTTGTTCTGGGTAACGAGGATCATATTCCAACATATTTAAACCGAGAGGTTGATCCATATTAGCTGGATCAAAGTAAATGACATCTTCATATCTTTCTGGAGGGATATTAGCTAAGACATCTTGAATATCAGTACCATGAGGGTCTATGTAACAAACTCCTTCTCCATTCTTAATATCTTGGTTTATCATATTCTTTAGAAGAACTGTTTTACCGGTACCTGTTTGTCCAATTACATAAAAATGTCGAAGACGATCTTCTGGATTGATATAAATTTCAGTTTTTTCATTATGATAGGTGTTGGTTCCTAAAAGAGTTCCTTGGTTTGGTGATGAAAGAGGAGCTGGAGCAGTTTTAGATTTAGTTTGTTTGAGTTGATGAGAAACTTTAATTCCAGTGTTAGGTAAGTGAAACATTGTGGTAATCTCCTTGAGATTAAGAGGAATAATTTGTTTATTATTAAATTCTCGGAAAGAGAAATCATTAACTAATTTTTTTAAATTAGCTTTTCTTAACTTTTTAAAAATAATTTTATTGCTGTTAGAATTTTCAAATTGATTAAAAGCAGCTTCTGTTTCCATTAGGATATTGTCAGCCCTTATTTGATTTTGAGCAGAACTGACTAAGCGAATATTAGTTTGAATAATTGGGCTGTTAATTTTAGTTTTTATTTTTTCAACTAAGTCTTCATCTATGTTTGGTATAGCATCTTTAGATACTGAGCTACCATTGAAAAATGTATCTTTAAGAGATTTTGTTAATTCACCTGTTAAAGTTTCAGGTATATCTAAAGCCTTAGAAACTGGAACCCCTTTTTGAATTTTTGTTAAAACTTCTTTGTACTTATGGTTGTAGGAATTACTTTTAGAGTTGAAAAGTATTTGGATGGCAGCCCCTTCTTGTTTGTTTATTTTGGAGAAGGAATTAAGAATGATATTAAGGGGATCATAATCAAATTCATCATATGTTTTTAATGGGTAGATAGCTTTTTTAGCCAAGGTTAGTCGTGAGCCAGAAAGAAGATAATTTTCATTAAAAATATTATAATCATCTTTTGCTTCTTTGATTTGTGCTTCTGGAAAAATAGATAAAATCTGTTTTTCAAATAAATCTTTTTTACCATCTGGTATAGCAATATAAAATGTAACTTCATCTGAATCATTGGGAATAGCAATTTCTAAACCGAAGTGATGTCCATATTTATTTTTACTATCAGAGACAGATAACATTCCAGCATAAAATTGTTCCATGGAAGAAATTAATTCTTTGAGAGTTTTCTCTTGGTCGTTTTCATTATTAAGGACAGAGACTTCATACAAAGTCATTTTCAATGTTTCAAATAGAAGAGACCTTTCTGGTAACTGATTAACAACGTGACCATTTTTAATGTACTGAACAAGGACACGATGGAAGTCGTCAGCTAGAGCAGGATCTTCCATTTTTTGAATTATAGTTAAAGTGTTTTTTATACCCTTCTCTTCTACTAGACCAAGTAGCTCATTAATCTTGTCATCACTTTTACGTGGTTCCAAATTAAGAATAATCTCCCCAATTTCTTTAGGGGTAATCTCATGTGATTGAGTCAAAATTTCTTTAGGTTCAGTCTCTGCGTATTGATTGATAGTTTTTTGAATAAACTCTTTTTCTTTTTGGATTGGATCGTTGTCTATTTCTTCTTCTTTCTTTTTAATTTGCTCTTTTAAAAAATCTAATTCTTCTTGAGGTGAATTAAATTTAATAGATTCCTTTTCTAAAGGATTATTTTTAGGGAAATTTTCCATAAAATAATTATACAACATTTAAAATATAGTAGATAGTTTTTATCCCCAAATTATTTTTTTAGAGGTTGACTCAGGGAGCTGAGTTGATAAAATTAAGGAGTCAGATTGAGGGATATTACTAGGAGGAAAAGCATTGACTTTTTACCCTTTTAGCATATAATTCAACGATGTTTGACTGCAGATCTCAGAAACGAAAGAAAAGTTAAAAGTTAATATTTAAGCTTATTTTACTTAATAGACAAGACCCTGTTTCGTCTAATAGAAGGCCAAAACAGGTGATAAAATCGAGTTTTAAACAACTTATTATAAATAAAGTTGTTTTTGTGACTGTTTTAACTTTCAGTTTATTAAATAACCCCTTTGTAGTAAATGCAGGGGTTTTTTCATTAATGTCTGATTTTCTTCATAAAGATGTTATAGCTTCTGTAGTAGGAGGTGTTTCTAATTCACAAAATATGGCTTTATTAAAGGCTTCTGTCAGTTTTAATCCTAACCCATCAGTGGGTGGAGGAGGAACCATACTTGATGGTTCTGCTTTGGTAGCTGAGTCTGGACCGGTTGGCACAATGGCGAATATAGTTGAAAGACCTAATTCAGACCGAATTGCTACCTATATTGTGAGAAAAGGTGATACTTTAAGCCAAATTGCTGATATGTTTGGTGTGTCTATAGGTACTATTTTTTGGTCAAATGACATAAAAAGTGGTGATTTAATTAAAGAAGGTCAAGTTTTAAGTATTTTACCAATTAGTGGTATTAAATATACAGTTAAGAAGGGAGATACTTTAGAGAGTATTGTGAAGAAATATAACGGTGATTTGAAAGAAACCCTTCAATATAATGCTTTTCCTGATGATATTGTCTTAACTGCTGATGATGAAGTTGTTGTTCCTGGTGGTGAGGCTCCATTACCAAAAATAGTGAAAGCTTTAACCATGGACGAACTTATTCGTAGAAATCAATTAAACGTGAGAGGAACTGGTGGTCCAGATTATGCTGGTTATTATATAAGACCACTTGTGGGAGGGCGAATTTCACAGGGGTTACATGGCTATAATGCTGTTGATTTTGCTGCTTCTATTGGTACTCCTATTATAGCGTCTGCAGCCGGTGAGGTAATTATCTCAAAAGATAATGGTTATTGGAACGGTGGTTATGGTAATTATATTGTTATAAAACACACTAATGGGACACAAACACTTTATGCTCATACTAGTCAAAATATTGTTTGGTCAGGCTACTCTGTTGTTCAAGGCCAAGTAATTGGTTATGTTGGTTCAACAGGAAGATCAACTGGACCTCACATTCATTTTGAGGTGCGTGGTGCTAAAAATCCTTTTGCTAATTAAATAATTAAACAAAAAACAAGCGAGCCAAGTGGCTCGCCTGTTTTTTGTTTAATTTATATCATTTTTTTAGGTCTATATTGTAGGGCTTCAAGGATATGTTCTGTTTTGATTTGGTTTTGTTTTTCTAAATCAGCAATGGTTCTCGCCAACTTAATAATCTTGTGATAGGCACGGGCAGATAAGCCTAATTGAGAAGCTGACTGATTTAGGATATCTTGAGTGTTTTTATCTAGTGTGATAAGTTCATCGATATCTTTGGCTGACATTCCACTATTAGTAGAAGTTAATGAATTTTTGAATCTTTCTGTCTGAATTTTTCTTGCTTTTCTAACTCTTTTTTGTATATCAATTGTTTTTTCTAAACCAGTATCTCTCTGAGAGAGTTTATTATGTTCTATATTAGAAACTTCTACCCACATGTCTATTCGATCAACAATTGGTCCTGAAATTCTCCTTTGATATCTTAATAAAGAAGATGGTGTGCAAGTACATTCTTTGTCTGTGCCGTAATTTCCGCAAGGACAAGGATTCATGGTGGCAATTAAGATAAAGTTAGCTGGAAAAGTGACCGAACCCTTAGCTCTGGTGATATTGATTATACCATCTTCTAAAGGTTGACGAAGAGCTTCGATAGCTTTTCTTTCAAATTCAGGAAATTCATCTAAGAACAAAACTCCTTTATGTGCCATGGTAACCTCTCCTGGTTTTAAGTTTGTGCCTCCTCCTACCAAAGAGACATAAGAAGCTGTGTTGTGAGGTGAACGGAAAGGTGGTTGAGTAATTAATTTATTTTTTAGTAATCCAGCAACAGAATGAATAGCCGTTGTTTCAAGAATTTCTTCGAAGGATAGTTCTGGTAGGATTCCACAGAAAGCTTTAGCTAACATAGTTTTACCTGTTCCTGGTGGTCCGTACATGGAGATATTGTGACCTCCGGCAGCAGCAATTTCTAGTCCCCTTTTTGCTATTTCTTGTCCTCTAACATCGGAGAAGTCAATTAGTGAGATTGATCTACTCCGTTTAATTTTTGTTGGGGGTTGTTCAGTTAATTTATTTTTTAAGATAATTTCTTCTTCCAAAGAACTGAAACTTTGTAAATGCTTGATTAAATCTATCAGAGACCCGACCCCAAATATTTTTATTCCATTAATTAGGGCTCCTTCTTCAGCATTTTCTTTTGGTAGATAAATTTCTTTGAAACCTTTTCTCTTTGCTTCTCTGACTAAAGGTAAAACTCCGTCGATTTGTCGGAGCTTTCCATCAAGGGTTAATTCTCCTAGAAATATTTTCTCTTTGGGTTCAAAGAGCAAATCTTCTGAAGCAAGTAAATATGCAATAGCTATACCTAGGTCAAAACTTGGACCTTCTTTTTTAATACTAGCTGGGGCTAATGAAGTGATTACTTTTTGATTTTTTTCTTTGGGAGATTTAAAACCACTGTTTTTGATGGCTGCGGAAACTCGGTCACGCGATTCTTCTACAGCTTTGTCTGGCAAACCAACTATTGAGAATGCGTTAAGGGTATTTTTTGAGATATCTGTTTCAATATCAACAATATACGCTCTAAGCATATTAATTTGAGCTGAATGTACTTTAGAAAAATTCATTTTTAAAATAGTTATTTGGTGTGTTCTATACAAGTAGTAGCTGCTGGATTAGCTTCTAATCTTTCTTCCTCAATTTCTTTTCCGCAAACCTCACATTTTCCATAGTTATTATTTTCAATTCTTTCTAAGGTTTTTTTAACATTATTGAATCTTATTTCCAAGTCATTCAGGATAGCTTGTCTTTCACCGAATTCTTCTTGGTCATCGGCGTTATCATTAGGGTCTGAATGGTCGTCATTATTGTTTGTTTCTGGATCACCAACAGTTTCCCAATCACTAGGATTACTTGGGTTTATTCTTCCTAATTTTTTTAATTCACTTTTTAAAAGTTCAAGTTCTTCTTGTAATTTTTTCTTATAATTTTCTGTGTTCATATTTTTTTTACCTTGTATGATAAATATTTGATAATCGATCAAAAACTTCTTGTAAAGTTGTTTTATTGGTTGTGATAACAATGGTATTTTTATCTGAGAATGAGTAAACAAAAAGAATTTTTCCTCCCCCATCTAAAATAGCTCTAGCATCTTTGTTCTTAATTACAATATCTTTAAATTGGTATTTAGTTTCTCTAAGACGGTCTTTAGAAAAAACAGGGTTGTCTTCAATAAAGATAGACTGGAGATTTTCAAGAATGGTTTCTTCCCATTTTAACATCTCCGGAAAAGAATCTTCGAACGATCTTGTTTTAAGAATTAAGAATGGACTATTTTCGATAATGGAATGATAACCAAAAGACATGTTTGGTTCTAGAAATCTTAAAAGAGTACTTGATATTCTAAAATCTAATAATTTGGTAAGTTCTGATATTTCTATCATTGATTTGCCCATTTGCTGTTCATCTTCAGTAGTAGTTCTTTTTGTAAAGTACATCTGAATCATTGAGCCTATTGGTATATTAAGTTCTGAGACTTCGTTTTGAACAACTTTTGAAATTTTAGCTTTACTAGGGGCTTCAAAGAAGAGATCTTTTTGATATTCTGTGTAGATAATTGGTTCTAAATTTATCTCTTGGATTCTGATGGTAGGAGTAGGTTTAAGAATATTTAATAGAAATACGGATATAACACCAGCTACTATTAAAATAATACTTACTATTATTAAGGAAGCATTTTTTTTAGTTTCAGTGCTAACTTTCTTGAATAACTTTCTTCGTTTACTCTCTTCTTCAATAATCATCTTGGTTGCAGATAAATTATTGTTTTTAACGATTTTGGATAAATCGCTTTGATAGGTTCTGATAGAAGATTTCTTTTTTTCAGCAACAGCGTTTTTGTTATTTGTTTGTTGTGTTTGGTCTGGTTCCATAATTTAAGATGTTTTTTTAATAAAATCAGGATTAGCTTGTTTAATAGATAATTTTATTTTATTACGGCCATCTGTTTCTGTTATTATAACAGGAACTTTCATTCCTTCGCTAAGAACTTTGTTTATATCTTCTACACGGAAAGGTGCAATTTCTGAAATATGAACTAGTCCGTCAGTTTTTGGTCCAATTTCTACTACAGCTCCGAAATCAAGAATTCTAGTTATTTTACCTTCAAATTTATCACCAACAGCGTAAATTCGTGTGATAGCTTCAATCATTTTTTTAGCATTTTCAACAGATGTTTGGTTTCCCATTATAAAGACTCTGCCATCATCATTAATATCAATCTCATCTACTCCCATGCGATCTTTAATATGATTAATAACTTTTCCGCCAGGTCCAATAACTTCTCCAATTTGGTCTGGTTTAATTTGTATTTTAATTATTCTTGGGGCATGGTCATACATTTCAGCTCTAGGTTCTTTGATTTCTGCAGTAATTACATCTAGTATTTCTAAACGAGCTTGTTCTGCTCTTATTAATGCTTCAGAAAGGATTGCGATTGAAATACCACCTACCTTTACGTCCATTTGAATAGCTGTTATACCGTCTTTTGTTCCTGTTACTTTAAAGTCCATGTCTCCATAATGATCTTCTGGTCCTTGGATATCAGTTAAAATTTTGTAATTATCATCATTTTCCATCATCAAACCCATAGCAATACCAGCTACTGGTTTTTTAATAGGAACTCCTGCATCCATTAAAGCGATGGTACTAGCACAGGTTGATGCCATTGAGGTTGATCCATTTGATGCCATTGCTTCGGAAACAATTCTAATTGTGTAAGGGAAGTCATCCTCACTTGGAAGGACTGCTAAGAGAGCTTTTTCTGCAAGAGCTCCGTGACCAATCATTCTTCTGTTTGTTCCTCCTATTCGGCCAGTTTCTCCTGTTGAAAAGGGTGGAAAGTTATAATGGTGGATATATCTTTTTTCTTCTCCTAGTTTAATTCCATCTAATGCTAAAGCATCTCTCCTTCCTCCTAGAGTAAGAGCTGAAAAAACATGTGTTCCTCCTCTGTAAAATATTCCTACCCCATGTGCTTGAAGAGCTATTCCACCAGCTTGAGCATAAAGAGGTCTAATTTTATCCATAGCTCTTCCATCCACTCGTCTATCCTTCTCTAAGGCTTCTTTATGAATTAAGTCATCAATAGTTTTTTCAAAAAATCCAAGAGCTAAAGAAATATTCATTTCTCCTGTTGTTTTTTTAAAATCTTTTATCCAATCATTTTTCAATTCATCAATAGTTTCGTTTCCTCTTTCGTTAAAAACCATTTCTTCTAATTTTGGTTCAACTTTTTCTTTAAATAATTTTAGAGTTTCTGTGTCTACTTCTGGTTTTTCTATTATTATTTTTTCTTTACCAATTTCTTTTATTATATTTTTTTGAAATTCTTGAATTTTTTCTATTTCTTCAGAAGCCTTTTGAAAAGCTTTACTAGTTATATCATTAGTTACCTCATTAGCTCTAATTTCAATCATATTTATATGACTGTCTTTACCACAAGCAATTAAGTCTAATTTATCATTTGTTCCCTTTAGGAAAGGATTGACTGTGAAGTCTTCAGACTCATCTAATCCTATTCGTACTGAGCTAACTGGTCCGTTCCAAGGGATATCAGAAGTAGCTAAGGCTAAAGATGCTGCATTAATTGCTAAAACATCAGGACTGTAATCTCCTAATGATAACACTGTGATGATAACTTGGACTGCATTTCTGATATAGTCTTCAAATAATGGTCGGATAGTTCGATCAACCATTCTTCCTGTTAAGATAGCATTGGTAGTTGGTCTTCCCTCTCGTCTCATGAATCTACCTCCTAGAATTTTTCCTACTGCGTAATATTTTTCTTCGTATTCAACAGACAAAGGAAAATAATCTAAACCATCTTTTTGGTTGTCTGAAATGACAACAGTGGCCATAACGACTGTTTTTTCACAACTTAGTAAGACTGAGCTATTGGCTTGGTCGGCTAGATTATTAAATTGAGCGACGATGGTTTTGTCTCCTAGATTTAATTCGTATTCTTTTGTTTCCATGTTGATTAAAGAATTTTATTTGACCTTTAAATTTCAGATCCGAAGAAATCCATCTTCAAATCTACTTATTTAAAGGCAAAATTAAAATTAATAAATTAATAAAAAAACTATTTTTTTCTTGAAAAGAGCTTGCTACTTTTTTCTCTATAATTTAACAAATATTTCTTTGGGTTTTGGCAGAGATCAGTAAAATCATCAACAGTTTCAATTAATTTTGATGAAGATGATTTTCCAAAGGCCATTACTTCTATTTGGCAGCCTTCATTTGTTCTTAAATACTCAACTAGAGGAATAAAGTCACCGTCGCCTGAGATTAAAACAATAGTGTCTAATTTAGGAGCTAATTTGATAGTATCAACAGCTATACCAACGTCCCAATCAGCTTTTTTAGCACCACCAAAAAATATTTGTAAGTCTTTTGTTTTCGTTTCTATTCCTAATTTTTCTAGAGCCCCAAAAAAACTTTTTTCATCTTCAGATTCTGTAGTAATTACATAGGCAACCGCTCTAATTAAGGCTCTTCCTGCTACAGCGTCTTCCATTACCTGTTTAAAGTTTACTTTAGCTCTGTAAAGGTTTTTGGCACTATGATAAAGATTTTGAGTATCAATAAATACACCAACTCTTTGTTCTTTATGTTTTATAACTGTCATGTTTTATAGTATATATGAAATATATAATTTTTGCACATTGAAGGTAAAATAAAAAAAAACCGTTGAGCGGTTTTTTTTATTTCTTACTTTTTAAGTTTAATTTTTTTACAAGAGATTCATATCTTTTTTCATCTTTTTTTTGTAGATATTTGAGATGAGACCTTCTATCAGCTACCATTTGGAGTAAACCTTTACGGGAGTGACGGTCTTTTTTGTGTTCTTTTAGGTGACCAGCTAATTCGTCAATTTTTTTAGACAAAAGTGAAATCTGAGCCTCTGGAGAACCAGTATCTGTATCGTGAACACGTGTCTTTTTAATCGCATTAGCTTTCTTTTGTTTTGTTAACATTGATTGAATATTAGCATGAAAGCCCTTATTTTGCAAGGGGTTTCAAGTATTTTTCTAATAATTAGAGGTTTTCTACTTTGGTAATTTTTAGCTCAATATTACACTCAGAAGAAATATATAAGGTTAAAATTATAAACTCCGAGGAAGGAGTTTTTCCTTATAAATAAGGAAAAGTTTATATTTTCAACCTTAACACTTTTCTGAGTGTAATATTGGGCTTAAATTAAGTCTGTTTTCTTGATTTTAGTGCACAAACCTCTTTGAGAGTACCATTTTATTTCTCATTGAATGATATTCCCGAAAAGATGGGTGAATTTGACCAAAATACAGTCATACATGGTTTTCTTAGGGAAGAAAGTCGTTTATGACTGTTTTTTCAATAAATAAGCCATATTTTGCTTATTTATCCTGTTGGAATAAATTTGACAGGATTTGAACTCCTTCCTCAAAAAGTTTT
>CAYLHD010000013.1:0-17038 GCA_964383545.1 uncultured Candidatus Saccharibacteria bacterium
ATAATTTCAAGTGAAGATTTGTAAAAACGATTATGGTAATAATATGTTTTTACATAATCCGAACGCAGGAATTATATGCTTGCTTCATATAATTTATATTATATAAGTAATATAATAAATTTGCACTTAGATTATGCACTTTTTCCTAAGAAATTTTCACTAATTTCAAACATAATGTCTTCCCTCATCTCAGGAGTTATTATTTGTAAACCTAAAGGTAAATCTTTTTCATCTCTTTTAACAAAGCCAGATGGAACTGAAATAGCTGGGATTCCCACAACATTAATTGAAACCGTGAAAATATCAGATAGATACATCTGTAAAGGATCATTTGATTTTTCTCCAATTTTAAAAGCTGGAGTTGGTGAAGTTGGAGTTATAACAGCATCCACTGTCTTAAAAACTTCTTCAAAATCTTTCTTGATTACATCTCTCAAAGCCAATGCCTTATTGTAATAAGCATCATTATAGCCAGCTGAAAGAATATAAGTCCCCAACATAATTCGTCTTCTAACTTCCTTGCCAAAACCTTCCCCTTTCGTCTTCAGATAATCCTCCAACAAATTTTCACCTTCTTTCAGAAAACCATATCTCACTCCATCGTAACGAGCTAAATTAGTAGATACTTCAGCCGGCATAATAATATAATAAACCGCTAAAGCGTATTCCAAATTTGGCAAATCTATCTCTTTTATTTCATATCCATTGTTTTTTAAACGATCGACTGAATCATAAAAATTAGCTAAAACATCTTCGTCCACTCCTTTCTCAACAAAATGTTTGGGAACACCGATTACCTTATTCTTTCTCTCCACTTGAGCTTCTTGGTAAACCTTGTCAGGAATACTAGTACTATCCATCTCATCATTACCTTTAATACAATCAAAGATAATTTGGACATCATCTACAACTTTCCCAAAAGGACTAATTTGATCTAAAGATGAACCCACAGCTACTGCCCCATGACGAGAAACTACTCCATAGGTTGATTTCATACCGACTACCCCACAAAAACTAGCTGGTTGACGAACTGACCCTCCAGTATCAGTTCCTAAAGCTGCCAAACAAGCACCAGTAGCCACTGCCACAGCAGAACCACCAGACGAACCACCAGGAACTCTTGTTTCATCAAAAGGGTTTTTAGTCACACCATAGGCAGAATTTTCAGTAGAACTCCCCATAGCAAATTCATCCAAATTTGTTCCTCCAATAAAAACTACTCCTTCTGCTTTTAGTTTTCTAATAACAGTAGCATCATAAACTGCTTTATAATTTTCTAAAATTTTTGAACCAGCAGTCGTTCTCTTACCCTTAATACAAATATTATTCTTAATTGCCATGGGAATTCCGGTCAGTAGAGTAGCTTCTTTTTTCGCAAACATCTCATCTGCTTTTTCTGCCTGCTCCAACACATCATCAAATAACTCAATAAAAATATTGAGTTCGGGATTAATATTATCTAAACAAGCATGGGCTAAATCGCAAGCGGTAAAATCACCTTTAAGCATCTGACTGTGAGCTTCTCTGATGGTTAATTTTTTGGTATCAATTTTCATAAAATATTTTTAACTTTGAAATAACCACCTTCTTTTTTAGGTGCTTCTTCTAAAATAGCTTCTGTATACTTACCTTCTGTGTGAGGATTTTTATCTTCTCTCATTACATTTCTTAAACTTCCAACAACATCTTTCTTGTCATCTAATTTAACCGTTTGAACTTGATCAATAAAAGACAGAATTGAACCCATTTCGTCCAACAATTCTAATTTTTCGTCCTCGGACAAGTCAATTCGACATAAACTAGCTAAATTTTCTATTTCTTTTATTTCCATGAAGTTATTTTAACACTAATTCACCATTTTTAGAAATTCCTTTTCATTTAGAATTTTAACTCCTAGTTTACTAGCTGTAGTTAATTTTGAACCACCTTTTTCTCCAGCTATTAGAAAATCTATTTTCACAGAAATAGAACCTGACACAGAACCTCCTAATTGACGAATTCTATCCTTGGCTTCTTCCCTTCCCATTTTACTCAAAGTTCCTGTTAAAACAAAAGTTTTTCCTACAAACTTCTGAGAAATCTTTTTAGGGTTAACCACATCAACTTTCTCTAAAAGTCTCTTAACCATTAATTGATTTTCTTTATTCTTAAACCAATCAATAATTGCCTGTGCAACCACATCACCCACTCCATCAATTTTATCTAATTTTTCTAAAGAAGCTTGCTCAAACTTTTTGAAACTCCCGAAAGTATTCGCCAGATCAATAGCTGTTTCTTCCCCTACTTGATCAATTGATAATGACATTATAAACTTAGCTAAATCAATTTTCTTAGATTTTTCTAGAGCCTCTAGCAAATTATCAACTGATTTTTCAGCAAATCTTGGCAAAGATAATAAATCACCTCTTTCTAAAGAAAAAATATCGTCAAAAGTACTGATTAAATTTTCCTCCAACAAAACATCAATAACTTTTGGTCCTAAACCATCAACATCAAAAACTTTCTTAGACACAAAGTGATGAAACTTCCTTTTTTGCTGAGCAAAAGAATTCTTATTAACACAACGCCAAGCCACTTGTCCTGGAATCTTCTCAATACTCCCATCTCCTCCACAGACAACAACTCTCTTAGGATAATGAAAAGATTTTTCATCTCCTGTTCTCATTTCCTTTAAAACAGACACTATTTTAGGAATAACATCTCCAGCCTTTTCTAGAATAATAGTATCACCAATTCGAACATCTAATCTTTTAATTTCATCTTCATTATGCAAAGTGGCCCGAGAAACAACAGAACCTAAAACTGAAACTGGTCGAAGATGGGCCACCGGCGTTAATACTCCAGTCCTGCCTACCTGTAAAACAATATCCTCAACTACGGTCGTAACCTGTTCTGTTGGAAATTTCAAGGCAATCGCAAAACGAGGTGCTTTACCAGTATAACCAAGTTCTTTCTGTAATAACCTTTCGTTAACTTTAACCACTACACCATCAATCCAATAATTTTCTTTTTCAGACTTCTTTTGCCATTTTTTCCAAAATTTAATTACTTCATCAACTCCCCGACATAGCTCAAACTTATCACAAACTTTTAACCCCCATTCTTTTAATTGTCCAAGCTCTACAGTTTGTTTCTGAGGAACTATTTTCTCAGGATAAGATATATCATAAAGAAAACAATCTAATTTTCTGTCAGCTACTACCTGAGAATCTAACTGTCTCATGGTACCTGCTGTCAAATTACGAGGGTTAGCATATAAATCTTCATTAACTTTTTTTCTTTCTTTATTTATTTTCTCAAAAACATCTTTAGCCATCCAAATTTCACCTTCTACAATTACATTTACTTTTTCCCTCAAAACTAAAGGAATTGATTGAATAGTTCTAACATTAGTTAAAACGTTTTCACCAACTTTTCCATTACCTCTAGTAGCTGCCATCATTAGTTTTCCATCTATGTACTCAAGCACAACATGCATTCCATCAATTTTTAATTCACAACAATATTCCAATTTATCAGAATCAACTATTTTTAGAGCTTTTTTAACCCGAATGTTAAAGTCTTTAATATCATCCTCGGTAAAAGCATCGTTAAAAGACCATTGAGCAACCTTATGTTCTACTTTTTCAAATTTTTCTAAAGGTTGGCCAGCCACTCTTTGACTAGGTGAATCAGTTGTCACTAAATGTAGATACTTTTTTTCAATCTTTACCAATTCATCCTTTAAAGAATCGAGTGCTTCTTCTGAAATTTCTTGTTTATCTAATACATGATAAGAATAACGGTGTTTTTCAATCACTTCTTTTAACTTATTTAAGCGTTTTAACACTGATTCTGGTACTTTTTCTGGATTATTCATAGAGCAATTATATCATTTTATACTGTAAAATAAATAAAAAAGAACGAATTCAATTCACGAATTCGTCCTAAAAACTAAAATAACCAACTAATATCTAACCCTCCAAGCTCTCTCCACTCTTCGAGAGTCACTGGGATCACCACTGTTTCTACCTCGAGAAACAATTTCTGTTTTCATATCAGCTGTTTTTGTAACGGTTACCTCTACATAAGAATCACTTAATGAGCCAAAACTATAATCAAAACTACTCACTTGCTCCCCTTCATCTACCGTATAGAAAACTTCAATATCATCAAGCCCTGCACATGAAATAGGAGTAATATGAAGTGGAGTAGAAGTTGAAAATGCATCCTTCTGTATATCCCAGTATAAAGCACATTCCATTCCACCATCAGCTGCATAAAAAGCAAATAAAGATTCTCTTCCTCCAAAAGACAACCCCAATTCCTTCATAGAAATAGAATAAACTGACAAACCAATCATCAAGAAAACATTAGCCAATAACAAAGCAATAAGAGTAACAAATCCAGTATTTCCTATTTTTTTGTTTAATTTATTTTTCATAATTATTGCCAATTTAACATATGTTCCTCTATTACAAAGACTCCGTCTCTAGGACCTTCTTTCCAATCCATGGTTACAGTTACAAGAACCTCTTGACTAAGAGTTATCTCATTAATATTTATCGTCCTAGTAAAAACTGTTGGAGGATCTCCCGAATCATAACCATAAATTTTTGAATCTGAGTTAAAGTTAAGAGGAGAACAAGTTGTTGAACAGGAATCAACATTCCTATGATCACTAGTTTCAACTATACACTTAGCACCAACACCAACACAATCACCCAAACCTAACAACCAATTATTACCTGTCAAAATATTTTCATCTCGAATATTCCTAACATATTCCATCCCGTCCTGAGCCAAATACATAGCTGTAATTTGAGCTTTGGTAGTCTTTGAAATAGATAAACTCTTCATCACTAAAGTTAAAGGTCCAACTATTGAAATTATTAAAATAGTGATAGCCACAAAAGTTTCAATCAAAGTAAACCCTTTTTTAAAATCACTTCTTCTTTTTTCAATAAAAAATTTCATATATAAATTAAAAATCAATTAACCTCTGAGAGACAGTAGTCTGCAAATTAAAATACGATTTTCCTCTATCACCCACAGAGCCTAAATCAACATGACCGCCAACACTAATCAAAGCCCTTGGTTGTATATTATCACTTACACCACCGTCCAGTTGTGCACCAGCCACATAAAAAGTCAGACTTTCAATTACAACCTTATTTGATGTTAAAAATAAACTATCTTCATCATCTTTTTTTCTCATTATCCTTTGATAACCAGTAATTGGATCAGGCTTTAAAGTATAAGTAACCTGATAACCTTCAAAAGACTTAAAGGATAAATAATCCCCACCAGTTTGACAATTTTTAGGATCTGTAATCGCTCCATCACTTCCACAATGGTAAACACTTCCCACTCGAATTTCACGTGACATCATTTCCATGGCCAAATTTAGATTATTAACAGCTGTCTGAATAGCCTGATTTTGTTTATTAGCATTTAAAACAGACATCAAAGAACCCATAGCAATCACCATCACCATGCTAAAAATAGCTACAGAGGTAATCATTTCCACTAAAGTAAAACCTTTTTTTAATTTATTTTTATTTTTTTCTAACAAATAAACCATAAAACTTAATCGATCGAAATTTGACCCAACCTATTAATAGATATAACCTTCTCTTCGTTTTTCTTAGAAGTAATAGTAATTTTCCCTGTTGACTCTAAAAAAGCATTATTATTACTTATATATGCTGTTGGATCTGGTCTTATGAAACTAATACTAAGTTTGGTTACATTACAATCAACTCCTGCACATAATTTAGTTATTTCACTGCCACCTGTTATCTTCAAACTATCAACTTCAGTTTCTCCTAAATCATAGATATGATCTTCATTTTCATCTAAATAGAGTACCAACTTATCAGGATTAGCTAAATCAAAATAAACTCCATAACCAGCCTCAAAGGTAGAAATTGCTCCTATTTTAGTCTCCTTTGATTGCAAACCATATGACTGTGCCTGACGAATCGTTAAAGAAATCTCGTAGGCTAGATTTTCTAGCAAAACATTATTATTAAAACCAGATTGATTAAAAAAAACAATCCCAGAAACAATCACAAGTATTGCAATTGAAACCAATAATTCAATTAAAGAAAATCCTCTATCATTTTTTAAATTTATTTTATTCATAACAAGAACGCACCCAATCCCCAAACATCCCAACCAAAGAAAAAGACCAACATTATTCCAATAATCAAAAACGGAGCAAGGGGTAATTCACTCTTAATTGTAAAAGTTTTACTACCTAAAGACAATCGACCCTTTGGAACAACTTTTGAAAGAAAGATTAAAAATACACCTATAACAGCCCCTAACCAAACTCCTAAAATAATAGCCGATGAACCCTCTACTAAACCTAAAAACCAGCCAATTCCTAAAGATAACTTAGCATCACCAAAACCTATCCATTGACCTTTTGAAATAAACCACAAAAATGCAAATGGAAAAGCTAAAATTGGACCAGCCCACAAACTACTAGCTAGAAAAAATTGCCACCAAGAGTTAGAAAGATTATCAAAACCACTTATAACACTTATTAAAGAAAAACCAATAAATACAAAAACTAGTAAATCAGGAATTATTTTATGATAAAGATCATAGACAAAAATAACAATTAAAATGGAAAAAATAACCCACAAGTATATTAAATAAATAATATTCTGAGCACCTACAAAAATAAAAGTTAACAAAAAAATTAAACCAGTAATTAATTCTACCAAGGGATACTGACAAGAAATTTTCTTACAACACTGTCTACATTTTCCTCTTAAAAATACATAACTAATTACAGGAATTAATTCAAACCACTTTAATTGGTGATCACAATTTGGACAAGCTGAACGACCATTCAAAGATTTTTGACCATATCTCAAAATAACCACATTCAAGAAACTCCCAATAATAGTTCCAAAAATAAATACTCCTATTTGCAATAAATAATCTTCCATTAAGTAAATTATATCATAAAAACAAATAGCGATTAACAAAAACCGGTAAATTATAACAAATCCAAATAAACAAAATTTAAGTAGTAAAAAATTTTTTACTAAAGCACCACAAAACAATCACTTAAAAATTCCAAACTCCTCCTAGTGGATCGTCAAACAGTGGAATTTTTTCTTGAGCTAAAGCTCAAGAACAGTCATTGTTTTGTTAAAAATTTTAATCCTCAAATTTTGTTTATTTGGATTTAGTACCACAAGTTAAAATAAAAAACCCTTCAGTTCATTAACTGAAGGGTTTTTTATTTTTTTCTTTGTTTTAAGGAGTTACATCATAACACCTTTCGTTATCTCCTGAAGAAACTTTTGAGGCACAATCAGTGCTTGCTCCAAGAAAACCAGTAGTATCATCATCATCCTCTAAAACAAGTTTATTATACTCTTGTAAAAGTGCTCCTAGATGATAATTCTGACCTTTACTACTATAAAAATAGTTAGTTCCTTCGGTTGGATCCTTTGATATTTTTAAGAAACTAGATAAAGGTGTATCTGTGTAGATATCAGTTGGATAAGCACTATTTACATCATAATATAATTCTAGAGCTAACTGAATATTTTTAATATCTGAAATTCTTCTCCCGTCATTAGCTATATTACGAGCACCACCCATGGAAGTTAACACAACTGCTGAAAGGATACCGATAATCGCTATTGTTACCAATAACTCAATTAAAGTAAATCCTCTATTCTGCTGTTCTGATTTGATAATCATAATTTACTTACGGACAAGTCACAGGTGTATTAGTTACACAACCTGTTTCACTACATACCACCTCTCGTGTATCTAATTCATTTGTACATGCCCTATAATTACCAGTAGTTGCGCTCTTTGTATATTGCCATCCATTTGGTAATTCTTTAAATACTGCCGCGTCATTAGCTGTAGAACAAACCTTTCCATCGATTACAGGCGTTACCAATGTAAAGTTAACCACGGTCCCAGAATTCTCACAAATAACTAAATAGGGATGTAAACCGCTCATTTGCGTTTGTACTACCGCCAATCTAGCCTTTGGTCGAGAAGTTGTAAATGAAGCTGCTGTGAAAGCGGAAAGCAGACCAATGATAGAAACCACTATTAACATTTCTACCAAAGAAAAGCCTTTTTTCATTTTTAAACAGCTAACCATCTTAAATTAATTTTATTGACAACCTGCTTTTAAATTACCAATTGGACCAACAATTGAATTTATTCCCTTTTCTAATCCAGCTGAACCATATTCAAGATAGAAACAAATTTGAAAATCTTCTGTTCCTGCTCCAGCAGCACCAACATCATCACTTATACTATAAGCACAAGGTACTGTTACCCCTGCAGCACAAGCTATAGCACTTTTAGAAGGATCAATATAAGTATCAAGCATACTTATATCCCCAGGACCTGTACAAGTTGAAGTTAATGCATCAGCCGACACACAACCAGCTAAAGCTACATTCCCTGTATCTGATTCAATAACCAAGAGTTTAGACATATCCTTCACATCCATTATTCTCCTAGCATCCCTAGCTTTTTCCCTAGCAGTTCCTAGAGAACTCAAAACGATCGCTGATAAAATTCCCATGATAGCTACAACGATAAGTAACTCAATTAGGGAAAAACCTTTTTGTTTATTTTTAAACATAAAAATTAAATTAAAACTAATAAATTTATAATTAAACTAATAATATAATATCAGATTAACATCTGATATTAGCTCCTCAGTTCGATAATTTAAAAACTTTACTTAAACCTTTTAAATTATTCTCACTTTACGTCGCTAATAAATTCGACAATTTATATTATATTATAATACTTGTATTATATTAGACATTCTTTAATAATCAAAATCTAACAGGCTAAAAACAGTGGATAAACTATGCCTAAATAGCTGAAGAAATATTATAGATTGGCATTAATATTGCAGCCAACAATCCCCCAACACCTAAACCAAGCAAAACAATCATGGCTGGCTCAATCATACCAACCAACATATCAACAGCTCCTGTTACTTCTCTTTCATAAAATTTTGAAAGTGTTTCCAAAATGCTATTTAACTCACCTGTCTCTTCACCAACTTTAATCATCTGAATCATAATATTCGGAATTTCACCCTTATTTGTAAAAGAATTAGAAACTGAACTCCCTGTCTTTATTGCTTCAGCTGCATTTTTCAATAGATCTTCATATATGGCACTATCCACCACTGTTGCAGCCGTCTCAACAGCTTTAACCACAGTAATACCACTGGCCAACATAGTATTCATATTTCCACAAATTCTAGACAAATACATTTTTTGATACAAATCACCTATATAAGGTACCGATAATTTAAATCTATCAATCGACAATCTCCCTGTCCTTGTTCGACTAAACCTAAAAAAGAAAAACCCTCCAATTACCAAAACTATTAAGAAGAACACTCCATAAGCAACGAAAAATTCACTTAGATTAATGACAACTCTGGTTAAAAATGGCAATTCCTGACCAACATCGGTTAAAATAGCGCTAATTTTTGGCACAACCATTACTAACATTAAAATCATAACGGTGATGAAAACAATAATGACAAATACCGGATAAATCAAAGCATTCTTAGCTTTAGACATTAATTCATAACCCCTGTCTAAATGATCAGCTAAATACAAAAAAGTTTCATTTAAATTACCAGACTCTTCCCCAGACTTAACCATATTGACATAAAATTCTGAAAAAACCTTTGGGTGCTTGGATAAAGATACAGAAATTGAATTACCTCCTTGAATATCATCGGCAACCTGTTTTAAAGTCCTTCCTAATACAGGATTTTCTGCTTCATCAGATAAAAGACGAAAAACCCTTAAAGCAGAAACTTGAGCACCAAATAAAGTTGAAATCTGTTTAGAAAGAATAACAATATCCTTATTAGATACTCTCTCAAAAAAAGAAAAATTCATCCCTAGCAATCCTCCCTTCCCAACCTCTTGTATATAAGAAATAACAAATCCTCTATCCTGCAAAGAACTAATAGCTACATCCTCACTAATAGCATCAATCTTGCCTTCTGTCTCATCACCATTTTTATTAACAATTTTATATTTAAATAACATATTTTTTATTATTGACCCAACATTCTATCTACACTATTTGCTTGCACTGAATATTTTCTTGCATTCTCAATAGTTATTTCTCCTATTCTAACTAAATCAGCCAATGATTTCTCTAAAGTTATCATACCTTCTTTAGCTCCTGTCTCGATAACATGAGGAATCTCAAAAACTCTTCCTTCACGGATCAAATTAGATACCGCTTTATTCTTAATTAGTAGCTCATATGCTGGAATAACACCCCCAGATACTCTTGGAATTAATCTCTGTGAGAAAATACCTAACAAACTACCAGCTAATTGCATTCTTATCTGAGTTTGTTGCCCAGCTGGAAAAACATCAATAATCCTATCAATAGTTTGAGCAGCATCGTTGGTATGTAAAGTTGAAAAAACTAAATGACCAGTTTCGGCTGCTGTTACAGAAGTAGCAATAGTCTCTAATCCTCTCATCTCTCCAATCATCAAAACATCAGCATCTTGTCTAAATACAGACCTTAAGGCAGTAGCAAAATCTTTCGTGTCTATCTTTACTTCTCTTTGATCAATAATTGACTTACCTCCTTCAAAAATATATTCAATAGGATCCTCAACTGTCATAATATGTTTAGGATCTTCTTTGTTAATAAGATCTATCATAGCAGCTAAAGTTGTAGTCTTACCGTTACCAACTGGTCCAACTACCAAGAAAAAACCTTGTTCCTTTCGAGTAAAAGTCTCTAAAATAGGCGGTAAATTTAACTCGCTCAATGTCTTTATTTTTTTTGATATTAATCTTAAACTAACACCAACAGTTCCTTTACTAAAAAAACAATTACCTCTAAATCTAGCATCGTTAGAACCATAAGAAAAATCTATTTCCTTTTCTTCCAAAAATTTTTCTCTATATTCAACATTTAATAACTCAGAAACCAAACCTAAAACATTTTCCTCGGTCAACGGGTCAATTTTTTTTAAAAAAAACAAATCACCATGAACCCGAATAGCAGGACTGTAACCAACAGTAAGATGAATGTCAGAACCACCTTCTTCTGTAATAGTTTTTATTAAATTATCAAGTAATTTTTTGTAATCCATTTTGTTATCTATATTTTAACTTTTAACCTTATAACTTTCAACTTTAAAATAGGCAAACTAACCTATAACTTATTAGCTTCTTCAAATGGTATTATTTTTTTAAAAGCTTTTATCAAAGCATCTTCTTTCATTGTAAGCATTCCTTTTGATCTTACTAAGTTTTCTATATCAGCGTTAACTGGATTTTTTAAAATAATTTCCTCCAACCCCTTACTCATCTCAATAACCTCAAAAACACCTGTTCTACCCTTCAAACCTTGCGGATTATCCTCTGTCGGGGTTGCTTCCAACACTGTATCAGGAAAGTTTATCTCATTCTTAAATTCCAAAGGAAGACTATTAAACTCTTTATCAATTATCATTTTAATACTATCCGCCACAGGAATTTCCTTACCTGAACCAGGAGATAAAGTCCTAACCAAACGCTGTGCCACAGCCACTGATAAAGTTGGAGCAATTAAAAAAGGATCGACGTCCATTTCAATCAACCTAGGAATAACACCAGCGGCATCGTTAGTGTGAATAGTTGAAAAAACTAAATGACCGGTCAAAGCAGCTTGAACAGCTAAACTAGCAGTTTCCTTATCTCGAATCTCCCCCACCATAATAACGTCAGGATCTTGCCTTAATGTTGTTCTTAAACCACTAGCAAATGTGTAACCAATATCAGCTCTCACTTGAGATTGACTAACACCAACAACGTTCAATTCAACTGGATCTTCCAAACTCAAAACATTTTTACTAACCCGATCAATTTCATGCAAAATAGAGTAAAGAGTAGTTGTCTTACCTGAACCAGTTGGACCAGAGATCAAAATCATTCCATGAGGTCTCTCAATAGCTTTCATTATTATGGAATAATTCTTTTCACTTAACCCAGAATCTTTCAGGCGAGTTACTCCTTTTTCTGTTTCTAGAAGTCTCATCACCACCTTTTCTCCATAATATGCAGGAAAAGTTGAAACTCTAAAATCAACTTTACTACCGTTAATCTTTGCTGAAAAACGTCCATCTTGAGGTTTTCTCTTTTCATCTAAACGCATTCTTGAAAGAATCTTAATTCTTGCTACCAAAGCATCGTGAACTTTTACTGGCAAGACCAATCTAATATCAAGAACTCCATCAACTCTGAACCTTACTTGTACTTTTTCACCGGTATGTTCAATATGAATATCTGAAGCACCATCTTCTGACGCATAACGCAAAATTGTCGCAACAATTTTAGTAACCGGAGCATCTTCAACAATCGTCGCGTCATTACTTTCCTTAACTTTAGATACAGCTTCACTAATTTTAATTTCCTCTTCATCCAAATCAAGTTCTAACTCAGTCAAAGCTTGAGAAACTTCACCACTTAAACCTTTATAACCTTCCAAAGCCATTTTGAAATCATTTTCATTGATTATAAAAAGTTTATAAGGTAAACCAATCTTAGAAGAAATAAACTGTAAAGCATCCCTTGCCTCAATATTACTAGGATCTATAATCCCAACTTCTAAAAAACCATCCACTACTCCGATAGGAACAATCTTATAATGTAAAACTGACTTTTCAGGAATATACTTGAGAGTTTTATTAGAAAAATTCTCAATTGTTAATTTTTTTACTGGTAATTTATAAAACTCTTCTTTGGCTTTATCTATTTCACCTTGGGAAATACCACTTTCTAAAAGAGCTTTGTCCAAACCATCTTTAGATAAAGAAAATTCCTTCTTGAGTTTTTTCTCTTGACCAGAATCGATTATATTATTTTTTACTAAAATATCTAAAAAAGACATATTTATTTAAACATTACCAACTCAACTAAAGTTTCTTTAAAAACATAAAAAATCTTCGTCTCTCGTAATTTGATTATTGATTCATCAACTCGTAAAGATCCCCTTCACAGTTACTCATATCTTTTACAGCTTCATCGAATTTATTAGTATTATCATATAAACAAACCATTTCCTTACCTATCCAATCCTTATTAGGATTTTCAATAAACTTAGACTTAACCTGACATAAACCATTTTTAATCCCTATAATTTCATAACGATAAACTAACTTCTGACCAATTAGTCCACTAACACCATCCACTTCTAGATTAATAGTCGAAGGACTACAACTTGAAAAACTTTTTTCAAAACAAGCTTCATCTTGACAATTAATCACTCCTGACCCGACATCTACACCAATATATTGACCGTCAGTTCCAATTTCAGCAAAAGGATTATTACGACCAATTGGCTGTTCCATAATATCCATACTAAAATCTTCTAAGGATAAGAAAGCTTTATCTAAAAAAATATCTTCATCCAAAGTCAAAGTCCTTAATTCAGAAAGTATCTGCAAAGTTTCTTCCCCAACATCAGAAATACTGTTACCAGAAGAAGACAGTTGAGAAACAGAAGTTGCTGCCCCAGCCCAAAGTTGATAAGCAAAAAAACAAACAAGAATTAGACCTATGCTTAAAAATATATTTTTTTTATTTTTTTTATTTTTTGACATAAAACTATTTTAACCAATATGTTTTTATTCTCATGGTATGTTTATAAGCTCCTTCTGCACCAGGATTCAAACTATATCCTATTATATCTACAATTCTTAAACTATTACCTAAATCTTTAATAAACTTAATAAAATTATCGTAATCAGCTTCAATAACAAACTCTAAACCAATTGACTCATATCCATTTGTATTAGGACCAAGGCTACCTTTACTTTCACCTTCTCCTGTTGCTGAACTTACATCAATACTTCTTATCATACCTCCATTTTTTACAGCAATTTGATTTATTTCCATAATCAATCTTACATTATCAATACAATCTGGTAATATTTTTTCAAGTCTATAAATATTATCTTCAGAAAAAGTATTATATTTACTTAAAAGTTCACCCCTTATTGACCTTAACTCTTTTGATTTAGTTAAAGCATCATCGTATTCCTCTTGTTTAACTCTTAAATCACCAACCTCCTTATAAACAGGATCAATGTAAGAGAAGAATAATCCTCCTGATAATATTATTAAAAATAATGGTATAAAAAATTTAGTCATTTTTATTCTAAACTACTTCTATATGAAAATAAGAGTGAATCAATCTTAGAACTAACTTCAAAGACCACACCACCATCAGTACCCACTCCTAACCCAGAAAAAATTAATTCACTCATATTTTTATCTTTTCCAAAAACATCAGATTGCAACGCAATGGTAGAATAAGAATCAGCTGACCCTTTCATGGAAATATCCCAACCATCTTCTGTTGGTGAAAAATCTAATTTTCCAAATCTAACATTCTGTAATGTATTTTTCTCTAACATTTCAAAAAATGAAACCAAGGTCATATGTTTATTTAATATATCAACTGAAGCATTAATTCTTTTATCAATTCGACTCAATTCTTTAATGATTTCTTTTTCTAAACTACCTTTCTCTCTTTCCAAAGTTTCGGCCATAACTTCTATTTCACTTTCAAGATAACGGTTATATAAAAACACAACTCCTGTTGCTAAAATAGTTAAAACAAAAACTGTTGTAGCAATGCCCATCATCAAACCACCATAATTTTTCTTATTAGTATTTCTCTTTGAGTAAGTTTTTTTAGGAATAAAAGATGTTTGCATTAGTATTATTATACATCAAAAAATAAACGTCTCACACAAAAAAAATAAAAAACTGTGGATACTTTTATCTTAAGTTTATTTACTTACCTAAACCTCTCAAAGCTAAACCTACAGCTACAGCAAATTCTGGACCAATTTCTTTTAAAGTGTCATCCAAAAAAGCTGGAGTCTTTATGCTTCCAAATGGATTAGCAACAGTTGATTCAATCTCTAAATTTTTCGAAGCATAATCCGTTAAACCTTTAATAACAGAACCTCCTCCTGTAAAAATTAAATTACTTATATTTTTGTTATGTTCGTTCTGATAACCAATTAAGACATCTGAAACACTCTCAAAAATATATTTAAGATTAGTCAAAACTATATCGGAAACTTCCTTATCCAACCCTTCTCCTGATAAGCCTATTCCCCTTTTCTTCTCCTCTGCTTTTTCTGTAGAAATCCCCATTGACCTTGCAATAGCTGCTGTAATATCTTGTGAACCACGGTTAATAATATGTGATTTCCTTACAATTCCATATTCCACAATATATAATTTAGTCACACCGGAACCAATATCGAGTACTGCTACTGTTCCTGTATTATGCCCAACTATGGAACGAATAGTACTAAAGATTTCTATTTCTAAAAACTCTAAACCTAACTTGGCATTCCGTACAATATCCTTATACCTTTCAACTGCATTTTTATGGATAGCCACTACAAAAATCTTTGTTTTATTCTTTCTATTCTTTTTCTCTTTCTGAGATTTCTCATCATTAACAGCTGATCTTTGGTCCTCCAAAGGATCCTGTCCATCTATAAATAAATTATCTTCTGGAACAACCCTCCAATCAAGAGTTACCTCAGAAACAGGCACAGGAATAAATCTTCGGGCTTCAATTGGAACAATCTTTCTTAACTGTTCCTTCGAAACCTTGGGGACTTCCATCTCAAAAATTAAACTAGAATTAAGTGGTATAGAAACACCACAAGTCGTGACATTAACAGTCGATTCTTTTAATAAATCTAAGATAGCTCCGCTAATTTGTTTATTAGTTAAGTTAGTTGCCTTACCTTCCTCCAAATTAGCATAAGGACCAAGCGATAGTTCACCATAAGTCTCAAGTACAGCTGTTCCTTTACTTTTTTTTAGCTGAACAATTTTTATGGCAGAAATACCAATATCCAAACCTAAAAAACTTTCCTCCTTTTTTTTGAATAATTTTGAAAGAGAAAAACCACCTCCTATTCTACCTAAGATATTGTCTAACATTGTTGTGTATTATATCATATATCAAATGCAAGTTAACAACTTTATACGTAAAGTGTGGAAAAATTTATTAGATCTAGCCTTTCCAAACAATTACAATATAACTTATATAAACAAACTCTCAGTTGAAGATTTTTTATGTTTAACAAAACCAGCTATTAAACCGATTCTACCAAATACTCTTTCTATTTTAGATTACAAGAACAAATTAACCAAAAAAGCTATTTTATCATTAAAATTTGAAAATAACCGTCAAGTCACCAAACTTTTTTCACAAATAATTTACGATTATTTAATAGAAGAATTAGCCGATCTAAAACTAACAATTAATTTTGACAAACCGATTCTAATCTCAATTCCTCTTCATAGAACAAGGTTAAAAAAAAGGGGTTATAATCAAGTTGATTTAATCGCTCAAAAAATTGCAAAAATTGATCAAAATACCTTTTTAACATACAAACAAAACATTCTCAAAAAAATTAAAAATACACCTTCCCAAGCATTAACAAAAAACAAACAAGAAAGATTGAATAACTTAAAAGATTGTTTTAAACTAATCAAACCAGAAGAAATCAAAAATCAAAATATTATTCTGCTTGACGATATAATTACTACAGGAGCCACTCTAAAAGAAGCTGTTAAAACTTTAGAGCAAGGACAACCTAAACAAATAATTTGTGTTACCTTAGCACATTAAAACCAGGCAAAAATTAAGTTCATCATCAATTTTATGGAAAAATAAGCAAGAATATGGTATTTTGTAGATATTATATATATAGAGAGTTGCCAGAGTGCTCAATAAGTGCCCACAAGTGAAACAAGTGGTTGCACGAATTAGTCCGCCGTAGCTTTAGCGAAGGAGGAGACACAAGACTCCACATTTTGAAAATAAAATATAAATACATACGGAGAGTTGCCAGAGTGGTTGAATCGATAATGTAGACACATTATCCCCAGCTAAGGAAACCTTAGCAGTCTTGCACTTTCTATTTTGAAAATAAAATATAAATACATACGGAGAGTTGCCAGAGTGGTTGAAT
>CAYLHD010000013.1:17138-19626 GCA_964383545.1 uncultured Candidatus Saccharibacteria bacterium
ATTTTGAAAATAAAATATAAATACATACGGAGAGTTGCCAGAGTGGTTGAATGGGGCACCCTGCTAAGGTGTTAATCGGGAAACCGGTTCGAGGGTTCGAATCCCTCACTCTCCGCATTGGTAATTTTAAATACCGTTTAAGGTATTTGAAATTGACAACTTACATTAGAGTGTGAGGGATTCAAAGGACGGAAAAAAATCTTTGATTTTCTGAGTCGGGGTCGCGAACACTTAGTAGATTTTTAGCGAAGCTAAAAAATATACTTAGTGATTTGTGACCGAATCCCTCACTCTCCGCAATAATAATAAAAGTAGTAACCCTTTGGGTTACTACTTTTATTATTATCTTGTTCAGAAGAATTCGAACGGTGATAGAAAAAGGACTAAATGTCCTTTTTCGAGCCGCGACTAACAGTACTTTGGTTTTTAGAGTTTGAACTTGTGAAAACGAATAAAAACCTTAGTAACTGTGAGTCGAATCCCTTACAATAACAAAAAATATACTTAGTGATTTGTGACTAAATCCTATTCTCTCCACAACATCATACTAATACGATATACTATAAAACTATGGACGAACAAGATATTCTTAATTTAATAAAAAAAGATAAATGGATGATGGATATCCTAAAAATTGCAGAAAAACTTAATTTTCCTGATTGGATAATAGGAGCTGGATTTGTAAGAAATAAAGTCTGGGATCATTTACATGGATTTTCAAATTTAAAAGTTGACACAAACGACATTGATTTAATTTATTTTGACACAAAAGGAAACAATAAAAAAGAAGATAAACAATTGTCACAAAAACTTAAAAAACAAACAGGAATCGATTGGGAGATTAAAAATCAAGTATATATGCATAAAAAAAATAAAGTTCTACCTTATAAATCAACAATGGATGCTCTCTCAAAATGGCCTGAAACAGCAACAGCTCTTGGTGTTAGATTAGAAAATGGTAATTTAAAAATTATTGCTCCTCATGGAATAAATGATTTAATAAATTTAATTATCAGACCTTGTCCAAAATTTTCTGGTGGAATAAAAGGTGTTGAAAAAAGGATGGAGAAAAAACAATGGCTTAAAAAATGGCCTAAACTTAAATTTATTTTTGATTAACTTAAAAAAACAAAGGTGTTGAGCAAAACTCAACACCTTTCTTATATAGTTCTAGACTATTTTGAAAACCTTTCGGGATCCAAAAAAAGCACTGAGCAATTATCACAGACACAGTACAAAGTTTTAGTCTGTCCACCGGGACCAAAAACATCATCATTTTCTATTACTTTGTGATATGTTTTCGAACCACAAACACGACAACAAAAAAACTTAGCCTCATCCACTTCTTCTTTCGCCTTGAAAGAAGATTGTAATTCTAATACTTCCATTACTTTCTTATCAACAAGAACAAACCCTGAATTTTTCTTTCCCATTTCCATCCCTCCTTTAAATTTGGGTTATACCAAAAAATCAATCGTCAAAGAACAAAAAATTACCTTTGATACTTTAAAATATTCCCCCTAGGTAAATGAATCAAATAAAGACTGTCAAAAGTTAACTTCATAATTTCATATTCAAAAACACCTTCGAGAGTTTCCACTACTAAATACTTACCATCATTTTTTTTGGTACTAATATCACTAATAGGTAGACTATCATAAAAACCAAATTCATTTTTTTCCATTTCAATTCCTGAATAAGAATCTATCTTCGTACTGTCCTTAAATTCAATAACAGAATTACTATCATCAAGAAATGTCCAAATACCTTGAATTAATTGAGAATAAGTTTGTGAAACTTCCGTATCGTCAATTTCAATGGTGTCGATAATTTTATCAAAAGTATCAAACCATTCCTGAGCAGTAAAGAAGCCTTTATTATTTACTAAATCCTGATAAAACTGATCTTGCTTATCAAAATCCCAAATTTTTTCAGTCTGACAACTTTCTTCATTGGTAGTAAAGTACTCGGGAGAATTATCTATTATATTACTTCTGTCTTCTTTCAAAGTAATGATAACTCTTGAACCGTTATGGTAAAACAACAACTTTCTTTCAAAGGTCGTGTCACAGATATCAAACCGAGACAACACCATAAATTCTTGTCCATTCAAACTACCCAAACTCCTGACTTTTTTTGAAATAGGTAGAACCCAATCATACTCATTACCATATTGGCTATTTTTCAAAGATTGAATATCTTTCAAAATCTCTTCTTTATTAAAACCAAGATAATCTAAATCATCAATTTTTGTGCTTTCTACAGTTAAAGACAAATTACCAACTAAATCATCTATAGAAACATTATAGGGATATTTCAAAGAAAAGTCAGCTTGATCATTTTCATAAAATTGCCATAAGTCAGTTTCATCTTCGACTGCTTTAGCTTGACCACTATTATCAAATTCTAACTCAGCTAAATCTACCTCTGACTTAGGAAAATACCAACCAGCTACCCCTAAACCAATAATTACTATTATTAAAAATAA
>CAYLHD010000014.1:0-17996 GCA_964383545.1 uncultured Candidatus Saccharibacteria bacterium
ATTACTTAACACCACGCCAAGTTTACAAGTTGCATCTCAAGAGTTAATTCAAGCATAGTCTTCGCTTAATTTAAGCTTAGTAATATATTCTAAGTTGTATTTATTTAATAATTTTCTACGAAAAATGACAGAAGGATTAATTATTGGACATCCGAAAAGTAACATTGTTTTGATTTTTTTTGGATTAGAGATTGGTTTAATATATTTTTTGCTTCTAGTTTTTTCAATTATTTGAGCCCAGCTTCCAGCAACTCCAATTTTAGAGTTTTTATCCATAAATTTATTTTGAATTTTTAATCTCTTCTGAAAACTTGTATCATCATCATCTAAAAGAATTAAGTATTCTCCCCTTGCTTTTTTTATGCCTGTGTTTCTTGCAGCTGAAGCTCCTTTATTTTTTTCATGTTTGATATAAACGATACGATCATCATTTATTTTTTCTATTATCTTATCTGCTCTTTTTTCTAAACCATCGTCAACTACAATAATTTCAAAATTTTGAAATGATTGATTAAGAATACTTTGAACTGCTTGGTACAGTAGTTCTGGTCGATTACAGGTAGGGATTATGACACTTATTTTTGGATTGTTTATATTTGTATCCATGATTTTAAAGGAATATCTTTTGTATTCATTGTTTGTTTCTTAAACCATATCTTAGGAGCAATAACTATTTTGTTTATATTTTTATTTAACCAAGCTCCCCACCAACTAAAAGAACTATTGGCAATAATGTTATGTTTACATAAACTTATTAAAATGAGTTCTTCATAGTCTTTATTTTTGTAATTATTATCGTTTTTATTTTTTTGGGATACAAAATTTATTGGATATTTAAATTTAAGATTATTTTTAGCCCACTTGATATCATTTGTAAAAACAAATATGACTGGGTTTTTGACTTTCTTTTTTATTTTTTCAAGAGCTTTTTTGTAATATTGTAAACTACATAGTCCGAGATCTTTTTTTAATTTTTCAGAAGTATAATCACCTCGTCTTATATGAATAGATATAGAATTGTTTTTGGCTTGGCTTATAAGTTGGGCATTTTTTTTGTAATGATTACTAGGTTCATTTTTTAATGTCAATTCTTTAAGAATAATATCCTTTATTGTTTTGAAATATTTTTCACTTTGCCAATATCCAAATAGATAAACATTATTTTTTATTTCTAATATTTCTTTATCAAATTCAACTTTTTTTTCTTTTATATAAATTGAATCATTAGCAATAAAAAAATTATATAAAAAGTGTCTTTTTCCAGACAATTTCTCGTATTTTCTAAATTTTTCAATTTCTTTTCTGCTAGCAATATTATCAATGATATTAAATTCTTGCAGACTGTAATAACGGGGGGTTGTATTTTCACCAAAATTATCAAACCAAGTAATATCAAATTTAACTTCAACTTTATTTAACAAAGCTAAATTTTTTCCTAGAGCATATTGAAACATTTGGTTGCCTAACCCTCCCATTATTTTTACAATTATCATAATTTTTATTATTTTTTAAACCAAAAACATCCACAACCATATTTCTGATTATCAGCTACTTGTTTATTAGAATTTTGGATAAATTTACCACTATCGGTTACTAATGAAAATTCTTTTAATTTAAGCTCGTTAAAGTAATTAATTATTTGATTATAAGAATAAATTCTGTGAGCGTTAAACATAATTTTCGGTTTTCCAATAGGTACGACAAACAATAAGTTCCCGTTTACAGATAAAACTCTTTTTAGTTCTTTTATTGCTTTTAAATCTCCATTAGGGTCAAGTTTGTCTCCATATCTACCTAAACCAATGTGTTCAACTGTGTGCATGCAAGATAAAGATTCAATACTGTTATTCTCAAACGGCAGGGAAGTAAGATTTGCTTGTTTAGAAATTAAATTATCTAAATCAAGTTTTGCTGGGCGAAAATCATAAAATTCAGTAGGAATAAAGGCAGATACGATTGAACAAAAATGAAGAGTTGAAGAAATATCAATATGTTTTTCTGGTTTTACTTTTGCTAGAATTCTTGCTGCCCAGGCTGGGTGGTAAATGTAATGAGTATCAAATTTGGTTTTTTCTGTATTGTCATCTAAACAAGGATATTTATCTTTCCAATTCATATTAAATCGACCGTCTTTTTTAGACAGTTTTTTGAACTCTAGAAAAGACTTTTTAAAGTTTGAATTCTTTTTTTTACTTTTTATTTTGTTTAAAATTTTTCTAATCATTTTATAGATTTATAAGGTTTTATTTTTTTTGAGCTTTTATCATTATACTTTATTCTAGATAAAAGATTAAAGATGACATTAGCTATTTGTTGAATAGTGATTTTCTCATTTTTTAATTAGTTGAACAAAGTTCTTCTTCGCATTTTTTCTTTTGCTAATCTTATTTTTTTATGTGTTATATATTTTTATAACTTATAGACTTATTTTTAATAGTTTTTTTATCTTGGTGTTTTGTCTAATGTATATTTTTTATTTAAATTAATCCTTCTTTTATTTCTTTTACAATATCTTTAACTTTCATTCTACGTCCAGTAACATTCATTTCACAGTTCCATTTTGGTATTAAATCTAACCAGTGTCTAAATTCTTCTTTATCTAATATATAACGATACTCATCACGTATTTCAAAAGGTTCATTGTTGGTTATTCTATCACGAAAGAAATTAACTAAGTGTTTCTTGTTTCCCGCCCACGTTGTATTCCCAAGTCTCATTATTGTGTAATGTTTAAAGTTATTTTTAATGTATTCTTCTATAAGTCTTTTGTGTTGAGTATACCTAGAGTTTGTAAAGTAAACGGATAGTGTACTAAAATACACGATATGTTTATCTTTATTTTGTTTTTCTAGCAAATCAATTTCTTTTTGATATTCTGATTCTCTAGTTTCTTGACTGTCAGGAACACCACTAGCAAAAAAAATTCTATTTTTTTTATCTATTATAGCATTAGCTATTGTTCCATTTCCTATTACTGTCATATTATTTTATTAAATTTCTAACTATTTTTTTAATTCTATTGTATAAACTTGGTTTTTTTACTATTCCAAAATTAAAATCTTTATTGATTAGCTTAATGTCAGAAATTACTTTTTTTAATTCATTATAATAAGGTTTGTAAATTAATTTCACTATTTTTTTCTGAAGATTATAATTAGAAGCTGGATAAAAATATTCTTTTGAAAATATTTTTAATCCATGGAAATGGAATAATGTTAATAAATCATTGTCTATATATATCTTATTATTTTTATTTGTAATTTTATAGTTTTGTAAACTCCATGGGCCTAAATTCACACCCTTATCTTTAATTTCATAAACATTTGAATATAAATTAACCCATTCATTTAGATATAATTGATCACCCGCTTTTTCCTTAGTACATTCCTTGACACATTGTTTTTTCCAGTAACTCAGACATTTTCTTGCTGTTTTGTTATTTTTAAGAATTATTACACCTGCGTTGTATTTACCTATTGTATTTTCCCAATGAATTGTTTCTGATGGAAAATTATGAGGAGTAATTATTATTGAGTTATTTTTTAAATTTTTAAAGAGTTTGTTCGGAGAGCTAAAGAAGTATGTATCTGAATCAAGGTATATAATAGATGAAATATTTTCGTTATTTATAAAAATGTATTCTAGTAAATAAGACTTGCAAGTCCAAGAAAATTCAGATACTTCCCTTGTTTCTTTTAAAGATATAAGTACTTTATCTTCTATATCAGATAATTTTAATAATTTTGTGTTATCGAGATTTAGTTTATTCAAAATTTTAAAAGTTTCGTTATCCATGCATAAAATCCATAAAGTGAAATTATCACAGTTTTTTTTGATTGAATTATATAAAGCAATTCCTCTGTAGGAATAGTTTTTATCAAAAAGTGTGCATAAATTATTTTTCATTATTTAATTTTAAGTATATTTTTTTTTGTAATATTAAACAAATTTATTTTTTTAATGTATTTTTACCATTCAAATATTTTTGTTTAACAAATATGCTGGTAATATGTAGTGCTACTCAGCTTTTATTGTTAACTGTTTCTATTTGTAGTATGTTTAGTTTTTTCACTTTTTTGTTAATTTTATAACCAATTGTTTAAATTAATCTTAGTTAATTTTGAAAGGTTTTTAATATCTTGTTTGTATTTATTTGTTAATAATTGTTTTGTTTGTTCGCTTATTTTAAGGTGTTTTTTATTTATTATTCCTAATTTCATTAATTTATCTCTTGATTCTTTTGTCTGCGATTTTTTCTTAAAATGTTTGTTTAAAAAATTGTTAATTTTTCTTAATATAAATTGAGCAGTTGGTGAGAAAATACTTTTTGATTTATTAAAAATTTTAGGAGACACTGCGTTTTTCTTAATCTCTAAAAAAGAGCACAGGTCGATGTATGTTTTTTCAAAATCATTTTTAAAATCATCAAATTTGATTATATGTACATTACGATGCTCAAATAAATCTAGATATTGTTTTACTTGTTGATAATATAACCCGGAATTAAAATATAAATAATTATAATAATATTCTGGTTCAAAAAAATTTGGGATTGTTTTGTTTATTCTGTTTTTTTCAAGATCTAATGCCGTTTCAAAAGTTGGTGCGTATTCATAGCCTTCTTGTGCCATCCAACGATAAAGAGAATATGCCCTTTCCATTGGATTTCTTAAAATAATGATTATTTTTGCTTGTTGATTAAAATTGTAAATATTTTTTGCACTTGATGGATCTGTTAAATATGCTGTAGAGGCTTCACCGATAAGAATATGTTGTTTTTTAGCATCTTTGAAAATTTTTAAATATTTATCAATATTTTTTTTCTTTGTTCTTATATTAGAGAAAAATCCGGGCTCTTTATAAAGTTCATTTTCTGGCATAAAAATTTTAGGGTGTTGCTTAAGGTATTGCCACAAAGAACTTGTCCCTGATTTTGCAGCACCTATTATAAAAAAATTTGGGTATTTCATAGTGTTAATTATATATTAAATTTAATAAAGAAGATTTTTTTGATTTTAATTCTTTTTTTTGTAAAAAAAATCATAGTAATTTTTTTAATTTTTCTATTATTAATTTTGAATATACTTCTTTCTTATAATGGTGATCAAAAGGTGAATTACTAAAAAATTCTTGTTTTATGTTATTGTTTTTATCTATTACATCATTTGTTAGATCCAAAAAAATAAATTTTTTCTTTTTACAAAAATTAAATAAGTCCTCATTGAACTTCATAGTTAGTTTTTTTCTTTGTTCATAAGTTGCTTTTATTTTTGATCTAATATTTCCGACTTCATTGTTTAAAGAATATTTTTTTATTGTAGGAAGTGGTGCACTTATGATAATGATTTTACTTATTTTATTTTTCCTCATATTATTTATAATAAAATCTTGATATTTATTTAGGGTATTTTTATAGATTTCATTTATTGATAATTTGCTGTGTTCTGCTTTGTGCCAGATTAAAAATCCAGTGTCGACTTCTCCTAGTAATGAAATAAGAGTCTTGGGTTTTATTTTTTTGAGTGAATATTCGAAAACTTTTTTAGCATTAGTCTTTGAGTTAGGGTTAGCTAAACCAGAAACTGTAGCTCCACCGATAGAAACCACATTTAATTGATACTCCTTTAAAGCATTGATTATATTTTCGTTTAGAAAAACCTCAGAATGAGAATCTCCAATTACTAGTAATTTATTTTTGCCTTCTTTATTGAATTTTCTTATTTTTGATGAAAGAAAGAATTTGTTTTTTATTGTTTCTAATAACATTTTTTTCAAGATTAATTTTTTTAATAAGATTTTTTTAAATAATTAATTTTCGTTGTCATCTGTTTAAATTATTAAATCTAATTTTTGAATAGGTAAGATGCCGTGACAATATTAAAATTTTTATCAGGATTTATTTTAAAATTATATTTTTCATTATTGTTATCTATTTTTAACATTATTGTTTCAGGAATAAAATCTTGCCATTCGTTATCTTCCATAAGAACAACATTTATTTCATATATTCCACTAATTAAATTGATTTTTTCTGTTTCACATATTATTTCACCGTTTGGTTTTAGCTCGTTAAAACTATTTTTTGCCACAAGGTTATCTAATCTCAATACAGGGATATCTGATTGATTTCTTAGTGTGAACACTACCCTAATATTTTTAATATTTTCTAAAAATTTACTTTTATATTTTAATTTAATCTTTAACTTATCCCCACTTTTTACTATCTCTGAATTTTCACTGTTTGTGATTTTTATATCTGTAAATCTTATATCTCCTTTTCCCCGCCTATCTTTTCTATCTCTAAGCGGGATTTTAACAAGCTCTTTTTTATTATCTAAATATTCATCAATAACTTCTTTTGTTTCTCCGATCATTTTTATTTTTCCTTTTTCAAGTAGAACACATCTCTTGCAGAGGTTTTGGATAGCGGTGAGGTTGTGGCTGACGAAGAGGATGGTTCTTCCTTCCTCTCCTGTAACTTCGTCCATTTTGCCGAGGCATTTTTTTTGAAAATCGGCATCTCCAACAGCGAGCACTTCATCAACCAGAAGAATATCTGGCTCCATATGAGCAGCTACGGAAAAACCAAGTCGGACTAGCATTCCAGACGAATATCTTTTAACAGGAGTATCAATAAATTTTTCAACTCCAGAAAATTTTACAATGGCGTCAAATTTTTCAGCTATTTCTTCTTTGGTCATTCCAAGAATAGCTCCATTGAGGAAAATATTTTCTCGGCCAGTGAGTTCTTGATGGAAACCTGTTCCAACTTCCAGGAGAGAAGCGATTTTACCATGCATGGTTATTTTACCAGTGGTGGGTGGAGTAATACCTGTTAAAATTTTGAGGAGAGTTGATTTTCCAGCTCCATTGGCTCCAATGATTCCTACAGCTTCACCTTTATAAACTTCGAAATCAATATCTTTGAGTGCCCAGAAGTCTTCTTTGGTGGTTTTGCCCGCGATGGCGTTGACCTTTCGTTTCAGAAAAGATAAAGGTTTTTTAGCAATATTAGCCATAACATCTCGCATAGCAATATAACCACCTTTTTGATGGGTAATATTGTATTTTTTAGAGATGTTTTTAACTGTGATAATTGGTTGATTCATTTTTTAAAATTGTTGGAGGTCGCACCTCTCCCGTCATTCCATTCCTCCTCGAGGAACGACCTCCTTTCTGTTTTATTTTAGCATTTTTCTGGATAAAATCTATCTTTTTATCTTGATATATAATGATATAATCTATTTGATCAGTAGAAAACGACTTAATAGAAAATTATTTTTTATAAAACAGTCAAAAAAAGTGTTTTTTTGGCTATTTTCTGTTATAATGCTCCAATAATTTTAGAAACTTATTAAAAATAGTACGAAAAACATGCAAAATTTAGGAAATATTCAATATAATATGGGTGAAATCAAGAAATCTCGTCGACCATGGGTTATTTCGGCTCTTGTGACCGTAGCAGTTTTGGCTGTTGTTTTTTCTCAACAAATTGGGAAAAAAGAAGCAGCTGGTGTGGATCTAGGTTTATCCGATATACGGCAAGTAAGAACTGCCTCAGTGAAGGACTTATCTTTAGATAAAGATCCTTTACCTTTGTTAGGTAAGGTACAGTCTCAATCATCCGCCACTATTTATTCTCAGGTGTCTGGAGAAGTAATCGCTTTGTACAAAAAGTTAGGGGATGCAGTTTGGGATAATCAAGTGATTGCTGAATTAAATAACTGGTCACAAAGATCAGCTGTTACTCAGGCTAAAGCTAGTGTAGAAGTGGTTCAAGCTAATCTAGATAAAATTAAGAAGGGTGGAACTGATACTCAGATTTCTATTTTGAAAACTACCTTAGATAATTCACAAAAAACTTTGGATGAAACTAAGACATCAGTTATTAGTGTTTTAAATGATGCTTTTGCTAAGGCTGATGATTCAGTAAGAAATAGAATTGATATAATGTTTAGAGATCCACGAGGGACTAATCCTCAGATATTATTTTCTGTATCAGATTCTCAGTTGGAGATTGATATTGAGTGGGAAAGATTAGTTATTGAGGAAATGTTAAATGAGTGGAGTATTGCTTTAAGTGATTTAAGTGTCGAAGATAATTTAATTAATAAATTAGATGTAAGAAAAACAGATGTTGATTCTATTAGATCATTTCTTGATAAGATGGCTTTAGCAGTTAACGTGTTAAGTTCTAATTCTGGACTGTCTGAAACAACTATTAACATTTGGAAGTCTAGTATTAGTGGGACTCGTTCTATAATTAATGGAGCGATTGCTTCTCTTTCAGCTTCTAAAAATGCTTTAAATGGGGTTCAATCTGGTTTTGAAATTGCTCAGTTAAATTATGACCAAGCTGAAACCGGTGGTCGTTCAGAAGATGTAACTGCGGCTGAAGCTCAATTAAAACAAGTTGAAGCTGGTTTGCAATCTGCCTATGCTAATTTAGAAAAGACTATTATTCGAGCATCTATCAGTGGAACTATCAATACTCTTAACTTAGAGAAAGGTGATTTTGTGTCTGCTTTTCAACCAGTAGTTAAGTTAGCTAATAATAATTCTTTGGAGGTGATTGCTTATATTACTGAAGAAGATCGGATTGATATTATGGTTGGTGCAAAAGTAATGGTTGGTTCTCAATGGCAGGGTGAAGTTAAAAATATTGCTCCAGCTATAGATGCTCAGACTAAGAAAATAAAAGTTGAGATTAATGTAAAGAGTGCTGACTTTAATTTAACTAATGGACAATCTGTAGCTTTGTCGGTTGAAAGAGTTACTCAAGATGACCAAAAAGAAATTACTGAATTTTCTATTCCTATTTCAGCTTTAAAGATCGGATCAGATGATACTGTTGTTTTCACTGTGGATGGAGAGAATAAATTAGTTTCTCATTCTGTAACCATGGGACCAATTTTAGGTGAAAAGATAATTATAAAAGAAGGACTTACTGCTGATATGGAAATTGTGGTGGATGCAAGAGGTTTGAAAAAGGGAGAAACAGTTGAAAGTCAAAAGTGAAGAGATGAATAATTCAAAAAATTCATAAACGAACTTTCTACAGGGAGATAAACATTTAAACCCTTAGAAAGTTGTTTATTCATTTTTTGAATTATTTATTCCTATTAAATAATTAAATTATTATGCAAAATTTCTGGACATTCTTTATAAGAAAAAAAAGTTTTACTATCTTGCTGATTTTATCTTTGTTGCTAACAGGAGCTTTTTCTTTAGTGAATATTGCTAAAGAATCAGCTCCTGAAATACAGATTCCTTTAGCGATTGTTTCAACATTTTTACCTGGGTCTTCAGCTTTGGATACAGAAAGGTTGATTACTAATAAGATTGAGGACCAGTTGATCAATAATTTAGATAGTTTAAGTAGTATTACTTCAACTTCAGGGGAAGGTTTTTCTTCAATTGTGGCAGAATTTAATGCTAATGCTGATATTTCTACTTCCATTCAAAAAGTGAAAGATGAAGTGGATAAAGTTAAATCAGAATTACCTAGTGAAGCGGAAGATCCTATTGTTTCTGATATCAATTTTGCTGATCAACCTATTTTAATGTTGTCTATTTCCAGTGACTTACCAATAACCGAATTTATTGAATTATCTGAGAATGTGGAAGATGAACTAAAGACAGTTAATGGAGTTTCAAAAATAAGTGTTAGTGGAATTCCAGAGAGAGAAGTTCAAGTGGTTGCTAATCAATCAGCTTTATCTAAATTCAATTTAGGAATTTCTGATTTAGTTAGTGCTATTTCTCAAGCTAATTCTTCGTTACCAATTGGAGACATAGAGATAGAAGGAATTAAGTATCCTTTAAAATTTAAGGGCGATGTAGTTGATCCAGAGGAAATTAAAGATATTCCTGTTTCCAATATTGGTGGTGAAGTTGTTTATGTTAGAGATTTAGCTTTTGTCTCCAACGGGGTTAGCCAAAAATCTTCTTTTTCTAGAGTTAGTGTTAACGGACAGCCTTCTCAACAGGCTGTATCTTTATCTGTTTTCAAAAAGAGAGGCGGTGATATTAGTGATATTGTAAAAGGTGTAAAAGAAAAATTAGACAGTTTACAAAATAATGGAATTTTGGAAGGGACTGAGGTACTTATTTCTGTTGATATGGCTGAGTACCTTAATGATGATTTAAAGAATCTTTCCATGTCTGGATTAGCAACAGTTTCTTTAGTGGTTCTAATCTTATTTTTTGCTATTGGTTGGAGAGAAGCTTTGATTGCTGGTTTAGCAGTTCCACTTTCGTTTTTGGTATCTTTTATAGGTTTATATTTTACAGGTAATACTCTCAACTTTATTTCTCTTTTTGCTCTTATTCTGGCAGTAGGTATTTTAGTTGATTCGGCCATTGTGGTAACTGAAGCTATGCATGTCAAAGTTAAAAAAGGAATGAGCGGTAATGAAGCGGCTATTCAAACTATTAAAGAATTTTATATACCATTGACTTCTGGGACACTAACCACAGTGGCGGCTTTCTTTCCTTTATTTTTCTTGTCAGGGATTATGGGAGAATTTGTTAAAGGTGTTCCTTATACACTATTTTTTGTTTTATTCGCATCTCTGTTTGTAGCTTTAGGAATTGTTCCTTTGATTGCTTTAGTGGTCTTAAAAAGAAATGGAAACAGTAATGGTAAATTGTTTAAAAAGCAGGAAAAATATAATGAACTGTTGAGAGAATGGTATAAAAAGAAATTAGAATTTATTTTAGATAGTAATAAATTCCAGAAGAGGTTTATTTGGGCCATGGTATTTGCTTTGATCGTGGCTTTTGTTTTACCTATTTCTGGTGTATTGAAAACAGCTCTGTTTCCAGAAGAAGATTCAAATTTTATTTATATAGATGTGGAGGCTTTACAGGGGACAATTTTAGAGGAAACGGATTTAGCTGTGAGAGCTGTTGAGGAAATTTTATATTCTCAACCATATGTGGAATCTTTTGTTACTTCGGTGGGTTCTTCTAATGTTTTTAGTGATTCTGGAAGTAGTTCTGGAGAGAAATTAGGAAATATTACAGTTATTCTTAACGAAGATACGTCAGTTGGTAGTTTGGATTTGATAGAGGAATTAAGAGTTCAGTTAGCTGGTATTAAGACTGCTAAAGTGACAGTAGCTCAACCACGTAGTAGCGGTCCTCCTTCTGGAGAGCCTATTTTAATAAAATTCTTTGGTGATGATTTAGATGATTTAGAAAATACTGTGATTAAGGCCGAAGCTATCTTGAAAAATATTCCTGGGACAGTTGATACAACTAACAGTATGAAAGATAATGTGACTGAATTTGATTTGAAAATAAACAGATCTGAATTAGCAGAAAATAATTTATCTCCAGTAATGGTAGCTTCAATTTTAAGAACAGCTGTTTATGGTGTCAATGCTACTACTATTAAAACTGGTGGTGAAGATATTGATGTTTTGGTTAAATTGAATCTTAATGTGAATAATGTTGATCCTGATTTAACTTCAAGAACTACAATTGATTCTATTAGACAGATGGAAATTAATACACCCACAGGAGTAATCTTATTAGGGTCTTTAATTGATGTGTCTATTCAAAAAAGTAATGCCTCGATTAGTCATGAGGACGGTGATCGGATTGCGACAGTTTCAGCTCAATTAAAACAAGGTGCCAATGCAGTTGAAATTAACAATCAGTTTCAAGCTGAGATAAAAGAAGATCTTAATTTCTTGCCAATGGGTGTGACTTTAAAAACGGGTGGTGAAAACGAGGATATTACTAAGACTTTTACTGAAATGGCAATGGTCTTAATTACTGGTTTGTTTTTAGTTATTGTAGTCTTGATTTTACAATTTAATTCATTTAAACAAACTTTCTTTATTGTGGCTGGAGTACTGTTATCTTTGATTGGAGTTTTATTCGGTTTAACTGCTATTGGCAGTGTTTTCTCTTTTCCTTCATTTATTGGTGTAATTGCTTTGGCTGGAATTGTGGTTAATAACGCTATTATTTTAATTGATACTATGAATGCAATGAAATTAGAAAGAAAAGAACTTAATATTAGAGAAGTTGTAGTAGAATCTTCAATTCTTCGTTTAAGACCAGTTTTGTTGACTACTTTGACTACAGTTATAGGAATGATTCCTTTATTATTTTCTTCAGCTATGTGGGGTCCACTAGCTTTCTCAATTATCTTTGGTTTGTCCTTTGCGACAATAATTACTTTAATTTTAATCCCTGTTTTGTATATTAGGGCTTATTCAAAGTTAGACGATGTCGGCAAAGTATCGTTCAGTCTTTTTGAAGAAAATAAAGCCGATAACTAAAATTACTAAACAAGTAATTCCTGAGATTAAAAGAAGTGTCCAATTTATTGGTGCATTACCTAACAGAGCAGCTCTAGCTGCTTTGATTACCCCTGTCATTGGGTTAAGAGCTAAAATCCAAGAGTATTTACCAGCGATACTAGCAGGGTAAATTACAGGTGTGATAAACATCATCATTGAAATAAAGAAAGGTAGAATGTATCTAACATCACGATATTTAACATTAATGGAAGCTAAAAATAATCCTCCCCCAACAGATGCCATAAATGTAATAAGGAGTAGAAGAGGTAAAATTAATAGTCCAATTAAGTTTGGAGTGTATTGATAATAAATCATCATTCCAATTAAAATAACGGAGGCAATAGAAAAATCAACGAATTTTGTGATAGTAGAAGAAATTGGAAGTAACAATCGGGGGAAATATACTTTAGTAATAATTCCTTGGTTACTAATTAAACAATTACTGGTGCTGGTTAAAGCTCCAGAGAAGAATTGCCAAAATAATAATCCAGTGTAAACGAAAATCGGATAGGGAATACCGTCAGAAGGCATTTTAGCAAAGTTTCCAAAGAAAATTGTAAAAACCACCATTGTCATAAATGGTTGAAAAATTGCCCAAAGGATACCAATAACAGTTTGTTTATAGCGGACTTTAATATCTCTCCAACTAAAAAAATATAATAATTCCTTATATTCCCAGATTTCTTTGAGATCGTCCCAACTCATAGTTTTTTTAGGTTTAATAATTGTAACTTTCTTCTTTTCCATAGGTTTTATTTTATATGATTTTTAGGTTTTTGGCTACTTATTTAAGAAACTTGATTTTTTGAAAAGGCTTGCTATAATGAGCCTAGATTGTCCTTTAAGGAAAAGGGTACTGAACTCCTCCATAGGAATGATTTTCGCCATCGGGAATAATTTCCCAGCTTTTCCTCGCTAAGGTCCTCATTTATGAGGGCCTTTTCTTTTTTTATGTTGTGCTATAATGTGTAAAACTATGAATAAAAAGTCGTTTTCAATTTTAACTTTAGTTATTATCTATTTAATTCTTATTCTCGATAAGTTAGCTCTTCACTATTCTCTATATTGGCATTTCTGGTGGTTTGATATTATTATGCATTTTCTAGGTGGTTTCTGGTTAGCTTTTGCTGCTTACTATCTCTTTTATTTTTCAGGCTACTTTAAAAAAATACCAAAGAAATTTTCTTTTTTTACTTTGTCTTTAATAACAGTAATTATAATAGGTGTTTTATGGGAAGTACTTGAGAGTGTGGCGAAAGTTTCGACAATCCAATCAAATTATATTTTGGATACTTATTTAGACTTATTTATGGATGTTACTGGTTGGTTAGTTGCTTACTTTATTCTTCTTAAAATTGATAAATTAAATAAAGCTAAGATTGCGGAAAAAGCAGAAACTGATATTATATCTAGTAAATATTAAAAATTAATTAAGAAAAAATATTATGGATGATAAAGAAATTTATTTGAAACCTAAATTATGTGTTTCTGGGGCAGCTGATACTACCTATTTAACACCTGATGCTGTTGTTAAGACTGAAGAGTTAGGAAAGGAAATTGTACGCCAAGGAGGAATATTAGTTACAGGAGCTACTACCGGTTTACCTTTGTGGGCAGCGAAAGGGGCTAAGGGTGAAAACGGAATGTCCATTGGTTTTTCTCCTGCTGGAACTGAAGATGAGCATGTTAATGGTTATAAGTTACCGACTGATTATATGGATTTAATTATTTATACAGGTTTTGGTTATCCTGGAAGAGATTTAATTTTAACTAAGTCTGTAGACGCAGTTTTCATTTCGGCTGGTAGAGTTGGGACTATTCATGAATTTACCATTGCTTTTGAAGATGGAAAACCTTTAGGGATTTTGGAAGGAGATTGGGCAACCGATGAAATTATCCAAACTATTATTGAAAAAGCTCATCGTCCAAATGATAAAATTGTTTTTGATTCTGACCCAAAGAAATTAGTGGAGAAGGTTTTAGAATTAGTGAAGAAGGATAAGGAAGAGACCTACCAGAACTATAAGAAGATTGTTTTGGAACATCCTAAGGTAAGCTAAATTACATATTAAAAAAATCGCTTGAAACTAATAGTTTCAGGCGGTTTTTTTAATAACCTATTTTTTCATCACCACGTTTTTTCAGAGATGATTTGATGTGTCTTTTCGCATCAGTAGTTTTAGCTATTTCTAGCCATTTTTTGGTAGGGGTAATTTCTTTCCTAGTAGTTATTTCTACAATATCACCATTTTGTAATTTGGTATCTAGTGAGACTAATTTACCATGAACTTTGGCGCCAGTCATATGATCACCGATATCAGAATGAACTGCGTAGGCAAAATCAATGGGGCTAGAATCTTCAGGTAAATCAATTACGTCTCCGTTGGGTGTAAAGATAAAAACTCTGTGTTCGAAAAAATCTTTTTTAAGTTCTTCTATAAATTCCTGTGATTGGACGTCATTTTCACTTTCTGCCAATTTTTTTATCCAGATGGGTATATCTGTCGTACTCATCTTATTTTTATCTTCTTTATTGTTCTCACTAAATTTATTGATATTAGGGAGAAGTCTTTTTATCCAAATATTATTAGTGTTATTTGCGCTATTATTTTCAGCTTTGGATTTGTAGACTAAGTGAGAAGCGATTCCATATTCAGCTTCTCTGTGCATATCAGCTGTTCTTAGTTGTATTTCTACCACGTTACCGAATTTTGTAAAAATGGTGGTGTGAATACTTTTATAACCGTTCGGTTTGGAGAAGGCAATATAGTCTTTAATACGACCAGGCATTGGTCTTCTAAATCCATGAATAATGCCAAGGGCCTTGTAACAATCATTAACAGTTGGAACTATAATTCTAAGAGCGAAGATATCGTAGATTTTATTGGTATCCCAATTTTTTCTTTCTAATTTTTTGTATAAGCTATAAAGACCTTTTTTTCTATAACTTGTCTCTATGTTTGTGATACCTTCTTTGGCCAATCTTTTTATAATACCCTGGTTAACCTTTTTCAGTAATTCAATATTATCATTATTTTTTTCTTTGATAATTTCTTTAACACGTTCATATTCTTTTGGATAAACATAGGGGAAAGAAAGGTCTTCTAGTCTTCGGTTTAAAACTCCTATTCCTAAACGATAGGCAAGTGGAGCAAAGATTTCTAAAGTTTCTGTTGCGATGCGAAGTTGTTTTTCTTCGGGGACATACTGAAGAGTCTCCATATTATGGATACGGTCAGCTAATTTTATTATGATAACTCGGATATCTTGGGAAGAGGCAATAAATAATTTTCTTAAACTTTCTACATGACGGGTCAAACCTTTAAATCTGATTTTACCTAGTTTAGTTACTCCGTTGATTAAGAAGAGGATCTCATCTCCAAACTTCTCTTTTATTTCCTCTTCTTCCACATCAGTATCTTCGATGACATCATGAAGGAGACCTGCAATTACCATGGTTGGGCTCATACCTATAAGAGCTAGATTTTTACCGGTTTCATAGGAATGGACAAAGTAAGGTTTTCCTGAGTATCTCAGTTGTTTGGCGTGGGCTTTTTTAGCGAAATCATAGGCTTCTGTTATTTTTTTATTTTCTTCTTTAGTAGAAGATTCTACCAGTGATATAAGTTCTTTTATGCTTTCCATCAAGGTATAGAATAACTCTTTATTTTTAAAAAAACAAATATTCCTAAGAATTATTTATTTTTTAAAAAATAAATAAAAGAGACACCTGATCCGAGAATAGCTCCAGCTAAAATGTCAAAAGGCCAGTGGATACCAACAACGATACGTGATAATCCAATTAAAGTTGCTCCAAGGAGAAACAACAATCCTATTTTGTGATTAGTATAAAAATAAATGGCGGTGGCTAAAGCGAAAGAGAAGGTCGTATGTCCCGATGGAAAAGAATCATTAAAACCGTGGGTTAGCAAATTTTTAACATTTGTTAGTTCTATAAAAGGACGAGGGCTAAAGCAAAAGATTTTTATAATCTTTGAAAGGCCCCAAGCAATTAAGGTTATAGTAAAGATTTTAACGATGGATTTTAACTTTATTTTTTTTAGGAAAAATAAAGCAATTACTCCAAAGATGAACCACCAAACAAGCCAGATTGCTAAGAATATAATGAGAGTGTCTAACCATTCACTTTGTAGAGCAAAGTTATTGAAAAAATAGAAAATTTCAGTATTCATAATAAAATATTATAACACAATCTATTTGTGTGTTTTTACGAACCACTGTGGGAAAGCAGAGTTTTAATTGTTTTCAGAGCAATTTTTATATCAATAAGTATGGATTGGTTTTTAATATAAAACAGGTCGTAGGAAAGTTTAATTTTAGTTTGTTTAACATCAATGGAATGACGAGGAGCTTCTTTGTGGTAAATTTGTGCCCAACCGGATAAGCCTGGTTTAATGAGATGTCGGATACCATAATGAGGAATTTTTTCTTCATATTTTTCTACAGCTGATATAAATTCTGGTCTTGGTCCAATTAAAGAAAGGTCACCTTTTAAGACATTAATGGTTTGAGGGAATTCATCAATTCTCCACCTTCTTAGAAAATTACCAACCTTGGTTACTTTATTCTCTCCTTTACCCCAGTCACTGGCATCCGTTAAAGTCTGGGTCATGGTGCGGAACTTAATTAATTTGATGATACTATTATTTTTCCCAGTTCTTTCCGGTATATAAAATAAAGGACCTTTGTCTTCCATACGCATAGCTATCCAAATGATTGGGCAAATCAAGATTGTGATTAAAGCTAGAGGTAGAGAAATTAAAATATCCATAACTCTTTTAGAAAAAGAATAGAGGTATCGTTGAGATGAGTTAATGTTTTCTAAAAACCAATGATATCTGATAAGGGAGACAGGGATACGATCAAAAATGTCTTCATAAATTTCATGGATATCTAAAAATTTTATTTTAGAAAAAATTAGATTATAGAAATAGGGAACGGTTTTTTGTAACTCAGGATCTTTTAAATCCATTACAATAGTGGTGATGTTATGTTCATAGATAGGATTGAGAATATCTTTTTGGAAATCGATATTTGTTCTTTTATCAAGATTAATACTAAGAACAAATTGAAAATTATACCAAGGATTATTATTAACTTCCTTTTTTATATTTTTCATTTCGTCACCTCTTCCGATGAGCATGGCGTTTAATTTCTTTTTGATTCCCAAAGAGGGAATGATGTAATTTCTCCAAAGTATAATAGCCACAAGAGAAATGATTAAGTAAACAAAGATAATTGTTTTAGGAGCAAGGCCAAAGATAGGTATAAAATAGAAGAATAGAATAGCAAGAATACTGTTGATGATTTGAGTACTAATAATGTTTGCTAAGAAAGACCTTTTTTGAATAAGAGCCTGTCTTTCGTAAAGTCCTGCTATAAAGAATGAAATAGACCAAATAAGGAAGAGAATTGAGAAAGGAGCTAGATGCTCAAGAAAGAATTCTTGACTAGGTATTTTTGCATAACGAACCAAAAGGGTGACCCAAAGTGAAATAGTAAAAAATAAGATGTCACCAATGAAAAGAAAAATCGGTTCTTTTTTGTTTAAAATCAACATTTTTAGTGATTATACGATAAATTACCCAAAAAAGCGAGAGGACTTCTTGAATTAACTCTTGAGATGCAACTTGTAAACTTGGCGTGGTGTTAAGTAAT
>CAYLHD010000015.1:0-17567 GCA_964383545.1 uncultured Candidatus Saccharibacteria bacterium
TTTATTTTTTCTATTATCTTATCTGCTCTTTTTTCTAAACCATCGTCAACCACAATAATTTCAAAATTCTGAAATGATTGATTAAGAACACTTTTAATAGACCTCTTTAATAATTCAGGTCTATTAAAAGTTGGAATAATGACACTAATTTTAGGTTTTCTATTCATAATGCTAATATTATTTTTTCAAATGTGATCGATGTGAAAAATATTTATTTTGTCTAACATTTCCTTTAATGTAATCAAAATTAAAATAATTTTTCCAAGCAACATAATTAAAACTAAGTTGATCTCTACAACTTCCTTTTTTGATTTCACTCCACCAATCCTCCATTATTTGAATAACACTAGATTCATTGTGTTTTCTCAAAATAACCATTCCAGCTATCAAACCATTGTGCTCAGGATATCCTTCTTCTTTATACCTTTCAATTTGATTTTTAATAATTTCAGGATCATCCTTATACTTCCCTTCTTTACCAATTTTTAATAAATAGTCAGCCTCATCATAAATACAATCCCGACAATCTTCTTTATCTTTAATCCAAAAAAGTTTTTTCCACCTTTTTTTCTGTTTGTTATGATTAAAAAAAGCTAAATCTACTTTTGATAAATACTGTTCTATTAATTTAATTACATTTCCCCTTACTAAGACATTTCCATCAATCCACACACTAACGTCATATTCTGATAAAAATTTATGAGGTAAAATCTTATAAATCTTTGCGCTTCTAACAGGATCTTCAAATTCCGGTTCAACTTTCCTAACTTCCCAAACATCTGAAACAAAATCCTGATCAGTGAAACAAACAAAATCACACCTTTTTGGAATATATTCCGGTTCAATTAAATTATCTTTACCTCCGAATATGGCAGTGTAAATTACAACTTTATTTCTCATAATTATCAAATACTTATTTAGGTACTATTAAAATTTTATTTTCTATTATTTTTCAACGATAAAATGATAAGTTGGAATAAAATGTTTTATTAAGTTATAAATAAATTTATTATTAATCTTTTTTTTACGTGTATCTAAAACTTTAAAATTATACTCAAAAAGTAATTTGGTTATTCTAATATAAGTATAATAATGCATTTTAGATAATTCTTGAAACCCAGCATCTTTGTTTGTTTTTTCTTTATTTAGACTTCTTAATATTTTATCAGATATTCTGCGAGGTAACCAATTAATAAACCACAAATGATAATGGTAATCATAAATTCCAAAACGATTGTGAAAACTTATATACATTTGTCCATTTTTTTTCAAGACTCTATAACATTCTTTTATCAATTTTTCAGGATCCTCAACATGCTCAGTAACTTCACTGCAATTAATAAAGTCAAAATAATTGTTTTTAAAAGGTAAATCTTCAGCCCTCCCATGAAGCAGATCAAAATCTATATTCCTTTTTAATCCTTTTTCTTTTGAAATTTCAATATATTTTTTATTTTTTTCCAAACCAATAACATCATAATTATTTTTAGCTAAAAAAATCAAAAAATCTCCACGACCACTGCCTAAGTCAAGAATCTTCTTATTTTTTAGATTTAAAACATGTTTTTCTAAATTTTTTAAATGGTTATTCATAAATTTTAAAATATTTTTTATCCTTCCCTTTTAAGTATAATTTCTTATATCAGTTAAGACTTGCTTTGAAATTTTAGCTATTTCTTTATTAAATTAGACTACTTCTCGAGCACGAAGTAATTGTTTGAAGGGGTGTCAAACGGAACAAAATTATCTACTATTTTTAAACCAGATTTTTCAATCTCTCTTTTTACAATAGAAATAGAATACTTCTTCTTACCTATCTCCCAATAATGTTGCCCATCAAAAATATGTTTTTTAAAGGAAGAAATTTTAATAAAGATATTTTTATAATTTAAAAAAGGTATTTTAAATAATAAATGAATTAAAATTCTTCTATGATCAGGTAACGATATAATTACATTTTTTTTCGAAACCCTAGACATTTCTTTCAAGTTATTTAAAAAATATTCAAAAGGCATATGTTCAAGAACCTCAAAGGCACAGACTACATCAAAAGAATTATCCGGGAAAGGTAACTTATCGACACTCGCAACAAAATCAGGCTTTAATTCTTTATCAATATCAACAGTTGTCACTTTTAAACCTAAGTCTTTTAAAATGTAAGTAACCCAACCATTTCCAGGTCCAATTTCAAGAACTTTTTTTATATCTTCCCTTTGTAATAATTTTAATTGATAGAAAAAACTCAACCATCTTGCTTTGTGATTATAATTATCACTAAAATAATGTTCTTTATTAACCTGAATATCGTAATTACTCATATTTATTAATGATAAAATTTAAAATTTTCTTAATATATTCATCCCAAGTATATTTTTTTACGTCTTCTTTTGCTTTATCAGAAATATTCTTAGCTAAATTATTATCTAATAAAACCTTATTAATACCAGACAATAAACTATCAGCACTACCAGCCTTAATTAAAACAGAATTTTCTTCATTTAGAACTTCCCTTATTGATGGTAAATCTGATGCAACAACAGAAACACCAGAGGCCATATACTCGAACATCTTTATTGGTGAAGTAAATTTTTCAGATTCTTCAGAAATAGGGATATTAGGTAACAACAAGACATTAGAAGCTTTAAGATAAAGTGGAGTGTCCTCTTGTTTCTTATGCCCAACAAATAAAATGTTGCTTAATTGATTGTCTATAATTATATTTCTATACTTTATCAGACCATTTCCAGTTCCACCCACTACCACAAAAAAAATATTTTCATTGTTATTTTTTTTAGCAACTTCCACAACAATATCTATTCCTTTCCAAGGATAAAGATTACCTAGATAAAGAACAATCTTTTTGTTTTTAGGTAAATTTAATTTTTCCCTTAATTCTTGTTTGTTATTAAGAATAATATCAAATTTTTCTAAATCAACCCCGTTAGACACAACAACACTATTTTTAAAACCCCTTTCACAAAACTCCTTTTTAGTCCCTTTAGAATTACAAACAATTTTTGTTTTTTTATTTAAAAACAATTTCAAAAACAAACCTCTTCTATTCGACCAATTATGAGCGTTATAAACTGTATTAAATCCTTTTAAGTTTAATAAAATTACAATGAAAAAATCTCGACTATAAATAATAGTATCTTTAGATATTTTTTTAAAAAATATTCTTAATACAAAAAATAATGTTTGAACATGAAAAACTAAAGGACCGAAGTATTTACTTAAAAAGATAATATCAATACAAGGAATCCTCTTAACAATGAAATTTCTTTTTATCCCATAATAATCAAATAAGTTTTCCTTTATGGAATTTTTTCTAGCAGGAACCCAAAGCTCTGTGTTTATCCCAGAATCTGAAAATTTCTCACAAGTTTTACTGATTTGGAAACCATGAGCTTTTTCTGTTGGTATTCTAGCGTTAACTATATAAATTATTTTCATCATTTTAAATCAATTTAATTTTAATTATTTTTATCAATTCTTTTCCTAAAATTTCAGGAGTCATATTTTGAATAAACTTATTATAAGCATTTTCTGCTAACCTGTTTCTTAATATTGGGTCTTCTTTTAATTTTAAAATTGCACCTACTAATTTTTCTGGGTTAGCTGTAGAAATCAAAAATAAATCTTCATTTGTAAATAGTTCTCTAATTGCTGGGGTGTCCATAGTAATAACTGGTTTTTTACATGCAGCAGCCTCATAAACCTTATTAGGAATAACTCTCTTAGCCTTTTCTGTATTTCCAAAAATACCTAAACAAATATCAGCTTTATTAATATACTCTGGTAATTTCTCATAGGAAATATTATCTACAAAGGTAACGTTTTTATAATTACCTCCTTCATATTTTTCTTTAATACTTGATCCTATTATATTAAACTTGATATTTACATTCTTTTCAAGCAATTTAGCTGTTTCTAATATATATTCAATACCTTGCAAAGGTATATCATTCCCATGAAAATGTATAATAAAATTGTTAGATTTTTCATCAATTTTTATTGGCCTTAAAATTTTTTCATCTGTTCCAACCAAAACCCTAACAAATTTTTCTTTTTTCAGACCAAATTCTTTAACAAAATATTTAATGTGTTCATCTGTGTCGAGTAAAACTATATCAGCCCATTTAGCAGACAATCTATCTAAATGCCAATAATATCTTGCCTTGAAACTTCCTTTTTTAGTATTCTTTCTATCCAAAACTTCTGATTTATATAAGGGAGCAAAGGAATCAAAAACAATCTTCTTTCTTGTTAAAAATTTAGCTAAAATCATAGATTGAAAACCAGGGAAGGCCACAAATAACACATCATATTGTTTACGTACTTTCCAATGTTTTTTTATTAAATCAAAATATTTAATAACTCCCTTTAATTCTGTCCTGCATTGAATTACTTTAATATTATTTTCTTCCAAACCTTGAATAAGCACTCTGTTACGAGAATATTTTGGATTATAAATCCCAAAAAAACAAACTGCTAAATTTTCTTTTATCATATTCTCCCTTTAACAAATTGAATTCCGCTAATTTTTCCTAAAAATTGCCACCAAGTAGTTGAACGATCAATAGACAACCTTGGTAAAATCAGTGAATTATTATTTAATTTTTTCAATCCAACGTAACCCTCTTTAACTGTAAAAGCTAGTTAAAAACTAGATTTTTCAACTTCTTCAACAACAGTATCATTAAAAACACCTTTTGGATATGAAAAATAAAAACATTTTTTACCCAATTTCTCTTCAATAATTTTTTTGCTTTCAACTAATTCCTTAATTAAAAATTCTTTAGAAACCTTGGTAAGATTAGAATGACTAAGAGTATGACAACCAAATTCAACTAGACCAGAATTTTTCATTTCATTAATCTGTTCCCAATTTAAATAACCATATTCCCCAACCAAATCTGTCACCAAAAAAATAGTTACTTTAATATTATATTTTTTTAATAAAGGAAAAACATTTATATAATTATCTTCGTAACCATCATCAAAAGTAATGGCTACATTTTTATATCCTAACTTAAAGTTATCAAGAAAAGTTATATTAAATTTTTTATTTATTAAAAATTTTATCTGTTTTTTAAACATCTCTGGTGAAACTGTAAAAAACCTTTCATCATTAGAAACAGTATGATACATCAATACGCTAACACATTTAGGTTTTAAAAATAATGAAATTAAATACTTTTTTAAACTAATTAAACTTTTAAGCATGATAAGTATTTATAATATTTTGAATCAACTTTTCTGAACTATGGTGTCTAACAATTTCCAACCTTAACTCATTCTGAATTTCTCTACTCTTAGAAAGATCTATTATTTTTTTAGCTAGTTCTTCAGCATCATTTGTCTCAAGAATAGATTGAACTGGTAAAATGTTACTAAAAGTCTTGTTTAGAGCAATTACTGATAGTCCACAAGCCACAGACTCTAAAACAGTCTTGTCCATTCCTCCAGTTGGACATAAATTAATACTCAAATCAGCTCTATTATAAATTTCACAAAGATCTTTGTTGGGAACACTCCCAACAAAATTAATAAACCGTCCTATATTTTTATCATTAATAAATTTGTCTATATCATTTTTATAGACCTCATCCTTCTTTGAAAGAGGAGAACCTACAAAACTAACCTTAAAATCTTTAAAATTAAACTGATTAACTAATAAATCAACTGCTTTAGTTAAAAGTTGTTGATTTTTTATTAACGAAATCCTACCGACATAAACAATATTAAAAATATTACCCACTTTATCTTTATTATCAGGTTTGAATTTTTCTATATCAATCCCGTGCCCCAAAACATGTAACTTTTTGCTTTTTAAACCAAAACTTTCTGATGAAGCAGTAAAAATAATATTTGCTAATTTACTTGCTATATATAGCTTCAAATTTTTAGCTTTATGTGTATACCACAAACCTATTTTCTTGCCCGTTATTCGCCAGAAAATGCCCCCTAGAACAACGTATTCTGGATTCATGTGAACAAATACATCATCGTAATCTTTTCGCTTAGACCAAATATATTTATAAAAATTAAGAGTGTATTTTAAACAGGATTTTCCTTCTTCTTTACCCAAAGATAATACCTCCACATTCCTCGGTAAATCATATTCCCCCGCTCCCAAAGTAATCACTGTCACTTTTTCACAATGCTTAGCAAATTCAGCCACCCACCCGTGGAAAAAACCAAGAATATCATCATTTTTATCTATTTTTTGTGTAACAATTAATAATTTCATATTTTCTTGACTTTTTATTTACATAATATATTATATTAATAATCATTATGAAAAGCGTCGTCAAAGGGCTAGTCCCGCGAAGGCGCTTTTTGTTTTTCTATCTTCTTTAATTCACCCCTTATATCTTCTAAATACTGAATTGCTCTTTTCCAACCACAAGCTTTTCTCAACAAAAAAGAAGTCTTCTTTCTATTAGGGCTTAAAGCAACTTTGAATTTATCTTTATCTTCTAAATATTTAACTAAACTAGCAAAATCCCCATCACTCGTTATTAAAATAGCATTGTCATATTTCGATAATAAATCTACAGTTGTTAATGTTAAATCAACATCAACATTTCCTTTTAGTTTTCCATTCTTACCTTGAGATATTTCCTTAAAAACAATTTCAAAACCAGCGTTCCTTAATAGAGAATAAAATTTCTCATTTTCTTCTATATATCCAATAAACCAAAAAGCTTTACTAACCTTATATTTATCTTTTAAATATATTCTTAATTTAAAAATATCCACAGCCCAACCATCATCTTTTGTACCAAGATATAAATTCTGAGCATCTATAAAAGCATAATTATTTTCCTTAATTTTATTTTTCATCTAATTCTCTTTTGTTATGTTAGACCAAGATTTATATAAAACATCCAAGACTTCACCCTCGGTTTGGGGCATCTTTTTAATATAATCTGCATAAGCTTTTTGTTCAAATTCTTTCATCATTTCAGGATGTTGTTGAGTATTAATAATATTTTGAGTAAAACACTCTTCATTACCAACATCGCAAAGAAAAGCGTTATTACTACTTAGTATTTCCCCCACTATTCCCACTTTGGTTGATAAGATTGGACAATGAGAAAGAATTGCTTCAGTCAAAGTTAAACCGTAACCTTCATAATTAGAAGTTGATAAAAGTAAATCAGCTGTTTTATAGTAAGAAATTGGATCATTGGTCCATTTTTTAAAAATTATATTTTCTTCTAAACCAGCTCTTCTAGCTTGTCGTTTCAAACTTTTTCGTACAGACCCATTTCCTACAATAACCAAACCTGTCTTCGGAAAAACTTCTACAGCTTTTTTCAAAGCGCTAATAGCCATGGATATATTCTTTTCTTTTTCCAAACGACTCATCATTATCATAATAAACTTAAATTGAGGATATTTCTTTTTTAAATTAAAACTTGGTTCAAACATCTGAATAAAAGTTGGGCTAGTAAAAATAGGTAAAATAGTTGTTTTTTCCTGCAAATTTTCAGCTAACGATAATTTGATTCTTTTGGAAACTACTCGAATATGATCAGCTTCTTTTAAAAGGAATTTAGAAAAAATAACTCTTATTTTATTAAAATAGGATTGCTTAGCAAAATATTTACTAAAAATATCAGTATGAACCTGTAATTCTAATTTAGCTTTTTGTTGTTTAGAAATCCTCCAAGCAATGAAACCTGTTTCATAGGGATCTTGAGCTGTAATCAAATCAGCTTCTTTTAGTAAACTAGCAATTTTTATAGCATCAAAAATATAGTGGAACTTACTCTTGGAATTGGTCGGATAAACAGTAACTTTTTCACTAATATCAAAAACTTTCTTTTTTGGAAGATCCCTAAAAGCTTTATTTAAAACAATAATATCAATTTTATCGACAAGAGAGCCATAATCAAACATTCTCTGCCTAACAGGGCTATTTTCCTCAAAAATCTTCTTATCAATACTAATCATTAAAATATTCATACTTTTAGTATAGCAAAGACAGGAAAAGAATAAAAATAGAGATTTTTATTCTTTTAAGAGCTTTTCTAAATTATCTAAGGTGTTTTCAATAGAAAATTGTTTTGATTTTTCATAGGCATTTTGAACAATCGATTGTCTAAATAAATCTTCCCTAAAAATTTTAAGAATTCCATTCCTGATAGCTTCTTTATCATCTGGTTTTACTAAAACTCCCTCTTGATTATTTTTAATTAATTCAGGATTACCACCAATATTGGTTGTCACCACCGGCACTTTATTATTAGCAGCCTCCAAAAGTAGATGAGCAAACCCTTCATACTGAGTATTCAACACAAACACACTAGCTTTTCTCATATTATCCAAAACTTCTTCCCTACTTAATTGCCCAGTTAAAGTAACAGCCTCCCTCAAACTCAGCTCTGTAATTTTATTTTCCAATTCTTCTTTTTGCGGACCACTCCCCACAATCACTAATTTAACATCAGGAATTTCTTTCAAAATTTCCGGCATCACCTCAATCAACACTTTAAAACCCTTCCATGGCACTAACCTCCCCACGGACAAGATTACTTTCTCTCTAATCTTCGGAGGTTGGACCTCCACAGATTGAGATAATTTAATTCCATTATAAATCACAGTGATTTTTTTATCAGCAATTCCCCAGTTTAAAATAACAGTTTTAAAGTAATGACTGGGAACAATAATCTTGTCAGCTTGCTTAGCTACATAAAATTGAATTTTCTTAAAAAACTTCACTCGAAAACCATAATCATTTTTTGCAGAAAAAGTATCTAAATCATCTTTGATATCGAACCTTTGTACTCCCTGTTCCCAAGCATAATCTCCAGCGATTCTAATAAAAAACTTTTTTCTTAAAAACTTGTTAGCCAACATAGTCGGCAAACCAACACTAACAGGATCTTGGGCATAAATAACATCAACTCCCTTAGTCTTACTTAAAATCTTGAAAAAATAAGCAATATGCCGAATTATCTTAGGCCATTTTTTAACCTCACCAAAAGATAGAATTTCTACTTCAATTCCCTTTTTAGGTAATTCATCAAACAATAACTTAGAGTAAGTCGCTGGACCACCTATATCTGGAGGATATATACCTGTTGTAATTAAAATTTTCATAATTTTGCTTGCATTTTTAGAGTGCTTTGTTATTATTAAAGTATAGATGGCCTTAGGGCTCGCCTCGTTTCGACGAGGAGAAAATTAAAAAAACCGTTAAAGAGAGTTCGCTTTCTTGACGGCTTTTTTAATTTCCTTAAGTACTTCTTCCGCCAACACCCCCACCTTGTTTACTAAACGCAAACTATCTATGTTTCTCAATTGAGACAAAATTCCCACAGCTTCTTTTCCATCAACTTCACCAATTGGAAAATAATACAGACCTAACTTAGTCTTACTCGTTAGAGGAACAGCAAGAAAGGAATACTTATTATATTTTTTAAGAATTAATACTGGCCGAGTAAAATCAGAACTTTTCCCATCCGTTTCATATCCTATATTAATCCCAAGCTTAACCCACCATATTTCTCCATCACGAAAATATAACCTATCTTCTTGATTGTGAGTTTCTTTTTTCTTTTTATTCCAGTTGTCAAAATCTTTCATTTTGTATAAGAATTAAAAAGTTTTTTCATATCCTGAGTAATCATCTTCCAGTTATATTTTTCAACTACCATCTGATAAGCCTGTTGAACCAGTTTGTCTTTCAAATCAGGATTACTAATCAAAAACTTAACCTTTTCAGCAATTGATTCAGCATCTTTAACCTGACAAAACAAACCAGTTTCCTTATCTTCCAAAAAATCAGGGATACCTCCCACAGGAGTAGCAATCACAGGAATTTTAGTTGCCATGGCTTCTAAAAATGAATTACCTAAACCTTCTGACAAAGATGGTCGAATAAAAATATCTGAAACATTCAAGTATTTTGATATTTCTTTATGATCAACAAAACCCAAAAAAATAACTCTTTCGTCCAAATTTCTTTCAGTTATTATTTTTTTGAAATTAGATTCTTCTTCTCCACCCCCAATTAACAATAGCTTAATATTTTCAGGAAGATAGGTTAAAGATTTAATTAAATACTCCAACCCATTTTTATGAGTAAGTCTCCCTGTGTGGACCAAAAATTTATCATCAGGTTGTTTCCCAAGTTTCTGAGCTAACTTAGTTAAATCACTTTTAGTAAATTTCTGAGTAAAGTTTTCAATATCAACCCCATTTGGGATAACTTCAATAGGACACTGAGCACCCATTTTTTTTGCCCAATTAGCTAAATAGAAACTAATACATTGAATAAAATCAGCCCTTTTAAAAATATTTTTAAATTGTCCTTTAATGAATTTAGTTTTCTTTTGTATATACTCATGACTATCTCCTTCCTGTAAAGTCAGAAAAAATGGTACTCGAGGGTTAACTTTTTTAAACTTCGAAGCAGCCAACCCAGCATAGCTAGCCATAATAGACCAAACTAAATCATAGTTATTTTTTTTATGTAAATTTATGGCTATGCGATAACCATAAAAAGCTAACAATAATTTATCAATCATTGGATAGCCTATTCCCACTCGAAATACAGTCACATTACCAATCTTTTCCTGTTGGGGAAGTTTTTTGTCCATTTTAGCGGTTAATAGATGAAACTCTGTATCTTTTAACCGATCAGTAATTTCTTTTACAGCCACCTCTGCCCCACCCACAAAAGGATAATAGGCGGTTGAAAATATAAGAATTTTTTTTGCCATATTAATATTGTAGCAGAAAACTTTAAGTTTAATATAGATTTATTTATCTATAAAAGATTTAACATAATCTTTAATATCTATTTGAGCAGTCCAGCCCAATTCTTTCATTTTAGTTAAATCTATTTTTGAAAAATTTCTATCTCCCTTTTTCCCTGGTAACATTTCAATTTCTCCGCCAAACATTTTTGCAATATCAAGAATTGAATAATTTTTTTCTGTACCAATACAATGTCCATCACCTTTTCCCTTTTCCCCCACTAATATTAATCCTCGAACAATATCATCAATATGAGTAAAAGCTCTTTTTTGTTCTCCTGAACCATAAACAGAAAGTTTTTCACCTTTTTGTTTCTTATCTATATAAATTCCAATCAATGTAGCATATTTCCCGGTACGAATTTCTCTTCCTCCAGAAACATTATAAAAATAAGTAATAGCATAATCCAAATCAAACCAATCTCCATAATTATTAACTAAATCCGTATTAGCTGCTTTAAAATAAGCATAGGGAGATTGATCTCTTCCTTCTCCTTCACGATCACTAAATTCTCCAAATTTTGTACTGGAACCTGCATAAATTAAACGAATATTATTTTTTTTACAAAAATTAAGAACATTAAAAGTCCCTTTAACATTTAAATCCCAAACTAAATCTATATCTTCAAACGAAGTCAAAGGCCGTGAATACTCTCCTAAATGATAGACAATATCTGGTTTTACAGTAATCAATTCTGCTATATCTTTAGTATGTCCTTCTATATATTCTACACCAGCTATGTGATTGTCTTTGGAGCCAGTAAAATAATTATCAAGTGAAATAACCTGATTATTTTTATCTTTTACTAATTCTTCAATTAAATGTGAACCAATAAAACCAGCTCCTCCTGTAACTAATATTATTTTTTTATTTTCCATCTGTTCATTATAACAAAAAATCAAGGGTTTTAAAGGCTAATCAGATGTCCTGTTTATTAGCAAAAATTAAACCAACTGATGCCATGGAAACAATTCCAACTAGAGATAAATTCCATTTATTAAAAATATTATTCCTAGACTCCATTGGAGATTCCTGAAGAGGTAAAGTCGTAGTTGCTTCCAAGACAATACTTTCAAGTTCATCTTCATATTCTTGCTTGTCTTCAGGTTGAACCATAACAACCATAGGTTCAACAGCTTTTCGAATAGAAGCAACCTGATTGACAGGAACAATGACTTTAGGTTTTTCTTGAGGAATACTAATCACTACTTTTGGTTGAGGTACATAGGAAAAAGCTACAGCTCCATTTGGATACAGTAAATCAACCTGACTATTTTGTTTTAAAATAAGTCCTGTAATTATTGAAGAAAATTTTAAATACTTTTTTGGTAAAACAATGGTATTTTTAGGCAGAGCAAAATAATTACCATCTACCCTTAATCGCCACCAAGATAAATTTAATTCGTGAACAGAGGGATTGTGAATTTCAATAAATTGATTTTCAACATCTAATTTAGAAATAATAATTTCTGACGGTAAAACTTCAACTTGGAAACGATCAGTTCCAGTATATTCTCCAGAGATAACTTGCAACACAATGACATAATCCCCAGGGTGCTGATAAGTATATAAGACCTTCTGACCTTTAGTTGAACCTCCATCACCAAAGGTCCATTGATATTCTTCATTAACCAAAGGTTTTTCCTCCAAACCCCAAGCATCGGCTTCAAAAAAGAAACCTGCCCCAGCAATTGGTTTATCTAAAGGAGTAGTAATAGAAGCAAACACCTGTGGTTCTATCTTGAACACACGAACAGATGGTGGAGTAGTCACCTGAGGCTGAATTTCGTCCTGTGACTCATCAGCAGGATCATCTTGAGGATTGGTGGGTTCATCAACACTACAATTACTAACACCAGGAGTTGGTAAGGCTGGTACCCAATTACCACTATTTTTCTGTAACGAATTTCCAGTATCATTAGCCTCTTCAATGGGCAAATACGAAACTTGTACCATACTTTCCAGATTAGAATTTTTAATAGTAAGAATTTCTTTTTCTTCGCTACTATTAATTAATGAAACAAAATTAGAATTAAGAACTGTTCCAGAAAAGTTTGGATAATCTGTTAAAAAAGTACTGCTATCTTTTACAATATCAATATCAGCAATAATCAAATACTCTTGAGGCTTTATTGTAAAACTACCTTGAATTACTGAAAAAGGGTGCCCTTTGTTATCTCCACCTACTAATTTCCAGCCATCTAAATTTTCGACACTTAGCCCTGAATTGTAAATCTCAATCCACTCTCGGCCTCCATCTGCTTTAGAACCACTAGCATCTTCACCTGGGTTATACATAATTTCGGTTATCTCAATTTGTGCAAAAACAATAAATGGAAGAAAAAAGTAAAAACCATAAAAAGCAAGAAATTTTGACACTCCGCAGGTAAAAAAGTTTGGTGTTTTTGGTACAATATTTTTAGCCAAAAACTTTTTTGCCGAAGATAAGAGAGTGCTCCGCAGGAGAGCACGAACGTGTGTCAGAATTCTTGCTTCTTCTAGTTTCTTTATCCGAAAATTAACTCTATTTATTATCTTTTGGCTCCTTAACATATAACATTTTTTCCAAAACCTCTTTCGATACCTCTTTAGTTTCTTTAACCTCTTCTACTTTTTTATTCTGAATTGATTGTACAGCTACATTTTTAGTTTCTGGTTTTGTAACTGTCTTTTCAAAAGATTTCTTTATCACTTCCTTATCACCTCCTTGCACATTTTGAATAGCACTGGATAAAGCATTCCTTAATTGCATTCTATTATCAGGCTCATCATTCGGATTATTCTTATTCCTTAAATTAATATGATCAATTTTTTTATAACCCTTTCTGGTTTTTAAATCACTTAAACTCACAGAAGCCTTCGGTTTAGTTACCCTTTGAAAAGATTGAGAAGAAGTTTTTTTAACACTATTGCTATTAGTATTATTAGGAGATTTGGTCGTTGGTTGATTAGGTTTTTTAATTGGTTGATGCCAATCAGAAATATCTTTTTCTACTTCAACTTTCGGTTTAGTAAATTGTTCTTGTGATGACTCTATTATTTCTTGTTTATAGGAAATAACCGGTTTTGGAATAGGAGCAAGAGTTCTCGCAGAAAACGGAACTGAACCGATTCCATCAATCATTAATTTTAAATAAATTTGAGTGAAACCAAGATTAACAATATCGTCAGCAGTAAAATTAGGAGCAAATTCCTTTTCAAATATCTCTGCATCATAGGAACCTAAACGAAAAATTACCATAGTTCCCACATTCCCGAACACTGCTGCTCGTACTTCTTCTTCCATTTGTTCAATATATTGATGAGCAATGGTTAAATTTAATTTATATTTCCTCGCTTCCGAAAGAATATTAGCAAAAGACTCATTAGCAAAAGATTGAAATTCATCAACAAAAAAATAGAAATTAGGTAGCTTAGCTAGTTCTTCTTGAGAAACATCAGCACGAGACATAGCGGCTAAATAAATTTTGGTAATTAACATACTACCAAGTAAATTAGCACCATCCTCACCCACCTGTCCTTTTGATAAATTAATAATTAAAATCTTTTTCTCATCCATTACTTTTCGAAGATCAAAAGAAGACTTAGTCTGACCAATAATATTTCTAACAATTGGATTAGAAACAAATTGCCCAATCTTATTTTGAATAGCCGCTCCAGCTTCCTGCATATATCTTTCCCCATACTTAGCAAATTCATCCACCCAAAAAGATTTTACAGAAGGGTCAGAAATATTATCAACCACTTTTTTTCTGTAATCTTTATCAGACAACATTCTATTTACCCCCAACAAAGTTGCATCGGGATATTCCAACAAAGCTAGAAGAACATTATTTAAAATATATTCCATTCTTGCAGACCAAGCATCTACCCAAATCTTTTTAAAAGCACTCATCAAACCACTAGCTACTAAATGCCTTTTATCATCATCCACATTTTCCATCACATTAAAAGAAATCGGATTATCCAAATCAAAAGGAGCAAAATAAATGACATCATCAACCCGATCCTCTGGCACATAATCTAATAGCAAGTCAGCAGTTTTTCCATGGGGATCCATAAAAGCCATTCCGTTCCCATCCTTAATATCCTGAACAGCCATATTTTCTAGCATAGTAGACTTACCCATTCCGGTTTTACCGATAGTATAGACGTGCTTGGTCCTATCCAAAGCTTTAATGCCAAAACGAACTTTCTTATTTCTACGATCGGTTTCAGCAAAATATGTAATTGGGTTTGCTTCCTCCATATTTATTTATTATATGTCATTTATCAGTCTGATAAAAGTGCATCAACTGTATACCTATTAGAAGCAGACCATAACAACCAACTATTTAAACCTGCATCATAGGTAGCTTTAATCTGAGCCCTCACTTCAGCTGCATTATAATCAGCCCCTAAATCAAAATCCTGCAACCAAGGTCTTAATTTAAGTGGATCAATCCCAGCCTCTTGAGCTTTGATAACAGCTCTATCCATGGAATACTTAACCACTTCATAGGGATGAGCAGCAGGATTAGATAAACCGATAAAACCAGTTGGATAATGAGATGGATAAACCATTGGTGATACATAATCAAACCAAGGTAAAGCATATTCTAAAACCTGACCAATGTTTAAATCATCACCGTTAGTAGTTACCATCCCAAATAGATCAGCCGAAATCACCAAATCTAAATCACTTAATTTTCCATCTAAATATGAAAAGAATTCTCTTAAAATCTTAGCCTTACCCATATCTACATCCTCCATTATTCTCGATTCGCTAAACGGATAATAGATTTGTGACATATCCCCATCCGATGGAAAACGAATATAATCAAAATTAATCTCATCAAAACCAACACTGTAAGAATAACGAGCTAAATCAATCACATACTCCCAAACATCAGTAGCTCCTGCGTCTAACCAGCTTATTCCCTTGTAGTCTTTCCAAACATCACCTTCTTGAGTTTTTTTCACAGCTAAATCAGGTCTCATTTTTACTAAATGAGGATCTTGAAAAACAGAAATCCTCCCGATCACATAAATATCCTTTTCATGAAGATATTCTAAAAATTCCTTAATATCTGAAATACGATTTTCGGAAGCTTCATACTTAGCCAAGCTTTCATCTTCAGTTTTAAAAGCCACTTTACCCGTGTAATCCTTGATATCAATAATAATAGAATTAATTTCAGTCGTATCGACTATCTTTACCAATCTTTCTCTGAAATCCCTAGTTCCTGCCACCCAACTAGTCATATAAATAGCCTTAACCTGCTCTGGCAATTTAACATGAGAAACTTCCTCCACAACGACTTCCTTTCCTATTAACTGCAAGATAGATGCCGTAGCTGATTCATTAAGAAAATTAATTTTCACAGCCAAACTAGGCATTGCCCAAAAAGGTAAAGAAGCAAAAAACAACAAAAAACAACCTAGAATAATCTGAATTAATACTATCGTTTTACTTATTTTTCCTATTTTACTTTTCTTCTTCCTTTGAGCAGTCACCATTTTCAACATAAATATTATCTTGTAATCTCTTTTTTGGTTTAACTGAAACTGATCTTATCTTTAAAGAAAAATAAATCGACAAAGCAAATATCAAAAAGCCTAGAACAAGATATATAATATTTTCCCAATCATTGGGAAAACCTAAAAAAGGCATTATTACCACTAAAAAACCTAGAGTTGCTATTTTTTTCATTGTAGATATTATACTTTATTTCCCCTGAATTACAAAAACGAATTCACCCTTAACCTTCTCAGAATTATCCTTAAAAAATTGAAGAACCTCTAAAATATTTCCTGAAACAATTTCCTCGTAAATTTTGGTTAATTCTCTGGCAACAAAAACTTGTCTAGAATTATCTTGACCCACCTCTTCTAGTTGGAATTTTAAAGCTTCTAAAGTTTTTAAAACCCGATGTGGTGATTCATAAAAAACAACCGTTCTTTTCGATTCAACAGTTTCTTTTAAAGCAGTCTGTTTACCTTTTTTACGCGGCAAAAAACCAAGAAATACAAATTGATCAGCAGATAAACCGCTAATCGATAAAGCTGTTGCTATGGCTGTTGAACCAGGAATTGGAATAATTTTAACTTCCTCTCCAAGCTTTTCTCTTACTTCGGCCACTAGTTGAAAACCAGGATCAGAAATAGTAGGTGTCCCCGCATCTGAAACTAAAGCTAAATTTTTACCCTGTTCTAATAATTCCAAAATTTTATCTGTTTTATATTTACCACTAAAAATATGGTAAGAAATAGTCGGGGTTTCAATTTCATACTTATCTAAAATTCTTTTAGTGTTCCTAGTATCCTCACACAAAACAAAATCAACTTCTTTAAGAATTCTTAAAGCTCTTAAAGTAATATCTTCTAGATTACCAATGGGTGTTGCAACTATATATAAATTTGACATGAGCCACCTGTCAGAATCGAACTGACGACCTACGATTTACGATACCGTTGCTCTACCAACTGAGCTAAGGTGGCTTATTTTTAAATAATACATTAAATTCTGTTGCTCTTCCACTTATTTTCTATTTAGTTTCACTAAATAAAGAAAATTTTTTACTTCGTAAAAAACAGATAAAAACCAAAGTAGTTTGATTTTTATCCCCTGAGCTACTTCGGCTTAATAAATTCCATTGCTCTTCCACCTCCGCTTCGCTACGGATGAATACTTCCTCATCCAACTGAGCTAAGGTGGCTAAAAATGAGCCAACGATCGGGATTGAACCGATGACCTCCCCCTTACCATGGGGGTGCTCTACCAACTGAGCTACATTGGCTTCAATTAAAAA
>CAYLHD010000016.1:0-17101 GCA_964383545.1 uncultured Candidatus Saccharibacteria bacterium
AATTCTAAACTGAACATTTTGAATACCTTTATTCAAGACATTATCATAAATAATAACTTTTAAATCATTTTCTGTTTTAATATCTCTAATATCATTTGGTATAAAAGAGAAAGTTGATTGGTTATGAGATGATCCTATAAAAATACCATTAATATAATAATCTATTTTTGAAATAGGAAAATGATTTGAAACATTGTTTATTTTTATATTTATTTTTTGATATTTATTATAAGTAAGTAAGTTATTAGGGTTTACAATTACAAATTGAGGATAAAATTCTGGTTTATGTATATCATCAAATTCAGTTGGTATATTTTCTACAGTTGTTGTTCCAAAATTATTTTTTAAAGCCCATTCATCAACTCTATATTCCCAACTATCAAATTGAAAATCGTTTTCAGGATATTCTGGTTTAATACCTTGAGGATTTTTTTTATCAACCCAATATAAAATTGAATGGATATCTTGTACTATAACTTCTTCTCTTAAACTTTCTGGTGTATATTCAGTAGCTAATTTTTTTGACATTTTATCTATAACATAAGTTTTTCCACCTAACCAAAGACCTCTAAAAATAGGTTTCATTTCATCTAATGGTAATTTTTCTGGTTTCTCAAATTTTTCATCTGGATATTTTTGTAAAACCTTACTTACAAATTCATGCCACATTGGTGCCACTACAAATCCAGCTACTTTTTTCTCCATAGAAGTATTGTCATTATTACCAGCCCAGGCTCCAACAGCTATTGTTGGTGTATAACCAATAATCCAAGCATCTTTATAATCATTAGTAGTTCCTGTTTTAGAGGCTACATCTTTTCCATTAAAATATAGAGGTGAGTTTGTACCAAAAGCTGGAGTTCTAGCTACATTATCAGACAAAATATCAGTTATCATTAAAGCTGTTTGTTTGGGTAGAACTTCTTTAGGAGTAGCATGGAAACTTTCTATAATTTTTTCATCTTTTTCTATTTTTAAAATACCAGTGTAATTATTAACCATTCCTTTGTTAGCAAAACCTGAATAAGCTGTAGTTATATCAAGTAAAGAAACTTCACCACCACCTAAAACTAAGGTTAATCCATATTGATTAACATCTATTAAACTTTTAATACCTAAATCTTTAGCTGTTTTAAGTGAATCATTTAATCCTGCTAAATAAAGTGTTTTTATAGCTGGTACATTGATTGATTGAGCTAAAGCATCTCTTAAGGAAACAGGTCCTCTAAAAATTCCATCATAATTTACAGGGGAATAACATTTATACTCATCACCTTTTAAGATTGGAGTACTATCAGAGTTACATTCCGTTGAAAATTCTGTTTCTAGGTCAAAAACAACCGTCTCAGGGGTATATCCTTTATTGAATGCTGTTGCATAAACAAAAGGTTTAAAAGCTGAACCTGGTTGTCTGTGAGCAAGAGTAATATTAAAATTACCATCAATATCTTTATCGAAATAATTACGAGAACCAACCATAACAAGTATTTGACCAGTTTGGGCATCGATAGCTACAATAGCTGCATTTTCAGCATTGAATTTTTCTGTGTTTTCTAAAGCATATTTATTGGCTATTTGTTCAGCTTTTTCTTGTAAATCATAATCTAAAGAAGTAATTACTTTATAACCTTCTTCAGAAACTTTTTCTCCATATTTTTGTTCTAAATATTCTTTAATAAACATTACAAAATGGGGTGCAAGTATTCCTGTCTCTGATCTTGGTATGAATTCTAATTCTATTTTAGAACTAGATAAATATTCTTTTTCAGAAATAAAACCATTTTTAAGCATTTGGCTTAAAACTAAATTTTTTCTTGTTTCTAATCCATCCCTATTATTACCATAGGGTGAGTAGTAGGTTGGGGCCTGTGGAATAGCTGTTAAATAAGCTGATTCAACTAAATTTAAATCTTTAGCATTTTTTCCAAAAAAAGCTAAAGAAGCTTCTTCAATTCCATAAATATTTCCTCCATAAGGTGCTTCGTTTAAATAAAGATTAAGAATTTCTTCTTTTGTCATAACTTGTTCTAGTTTATAAGCAAGAACCCACTCCTTTAATTTTCTAGTTATTTTCTTTTCTGTAGTTAAAACTGAATTTTTTACTACTTGTTGGGTTAAAGTTGAACCACCTTGACTAAAACTCATTGTTTTTATATTAGCTAAAGCTGATCTTAAAAAAGCAATTGGTTTAACTCCATTATGTTCGTAAAATTCAGCATCTTCAATTGTTACAATGGCATTTTTAGCATAAAGAGATATTTCTGAGAAGGGAACTATAGTTCTTTTTGTATCTTTATGTAAGTCATATAAAAGAACTTTACCTGTTCGATCGTATATTTTAGTTGACTCAGTTACTCTTCTATCGGAAATAGATTTTAAATCAGGTATTCTAAAGGTAGATATCCAAATAAAGATACTTCCACTTATAAGTAGTGAAAAAATAAAGAAAATTAAAAATAATTTTCTAAACCACTTTCTTTTTGTTTTCTTTTTTTTCATTTTATCTAATAGGGTTACACGCAAAATAAGTTAGACCAACTGCAATAGCATCATATTCATCATCATATTTTATTTCTTTATCTATTTTAATCAAGTTTTTAGTCATTGTTGTGACTTGTTGTTTATCACCCCTTCCATAACCAGTTACTGCGATTTTAATTTGTAATGGTGTATATTCAAAAACTTTTAATTCATTATATAGAGCTATATATTTTATCATTCCTTTAGCTTCCGATACCAACATAACAGTTTTTTGGTTATTATTAAAAAATAATGATTCTATGGCCATAACTTCTGGCTTATATTTTTTAATTATTTCTTCAATTTCTTCACCGATTAATCTTAATCTTTCTGTAAATTCTTTTTTTGATGAAGTTGTTAAACAATCAGAATAAATTAATATTTCTTTGTTATTTGTTTTATCTGATTTTTCTAAAATCGCTACACCTACTCTATCATAACCTGGATCTATAGAAATTATTTTCATTTTTATTCTATATTAGTAAAAACTTCTTGTACATCATCATTATCTTCAAGTTCATCAATAACTTTTTCTGCTCTTTCCATATCTTCATCAGATAAAGAAAGCATAGTGTTGGGTGTCCATTTATTTTCTTTTTTTTCAAAACCCCAAACAACTGAACCTATTCCTGCTAAAGCTAGATTATTTTTAGACAAAGTATGTCTTATTTCAGCAGCTGTTCTATTTTTACTATCTGTTAAACATTCAATAATCATTGCACAACCTCCTGGGCCGTAGGCTTCATAGGTAATAGCTTCCATGGAGCCGGCATCTGCTCCCATTCCTTTTTTAACTGCCCTAGTTATATTATCAGCAGGCATATTAACTGCTTTAGCTTGATCAATAGCTGATTTTAAAGAAGGGGAATTGATATCTCCACTTACTGTTTTAGATTCCATAGTAATTAACTTAGCAAATTTAGAAAAAATCTTAGATTTTTTACTATCGGTAACCGCTTTTTTATTTTTTATTTTTGACCATTTATTATGTCCTGACATATTTAAATTTGTTAATTATCTAGTAAAATAGGTCTAAAAAAAGTCTATTTAACCTTATTTTTAAACCACTTATTATATTTAATAATATCTTAGATAAGTCTAAATGTCTATAATAAAAAATAGTTTAAAAATTAATAAAAAAGTGTTTTTTATTAATCAAATAAAAAATATAACTATGTGATATTGATAAATTTATTAGAGTTTTATTTGAAGGTGTTGAAAGGCTTTTTCTGTGGCAACACGTCCACGAGAGGTTCTTTCAATCAGACCGAGTTGAATTAAATAGGGTTCATTAACTTCTTCAAGAGTTGAACTTTCTTCTGATAGAGCTGCTGCAATAGTTCCTAATCCAACCGGTCCACCTTTAAATTTATCAATGATAGTTAGAAGGATTTGTCTGTCTAATTGTGATAAACCTAATGAGTCTATCCCAAGCATTTCTAAAGTTTGTTTAACAATTTCTTTGTTTAAAGTACTTTTATTGACTTGTGCTAAGTCTCGACATCTCTTTAAAAGAAAATTTGCTGTTCTTGGTGTAAAACGACTTCTTTTAGCTATTTCTAAAGAAGTATTTTTATCTACAGTGACTCCTAAAATAGAAGCTGATCTTTCAATTATTTTAGAGATTTCTTCATCTGAATAAAATTCTAAGCGAAAAGTTCCTCCAGAAAATCTAGAACGTAAAGGAGAAGATAACATTGACATTCTAGTGGTGGCTGCAATTAAAGTGAAAGGGGGTAGTTCTAACTGAATAGTACGAGCAGAAGGTCCTTTACCAATAATAATATCCAAAGAATTGGATTCCATGGCTGGATAAAGGATCTCTTCAATATTTTTATTTAAACGGTGAATTTCGTCTATAAACAGAATATCTCCAGGAGAAAGATTAGTTAAAATTGAAGCTAAATCACCAACTTTTTCTATGGCTGGACCAGAAGTTATTTTAATTTGTTTATTAGTTTCTTTTGAAATTAGGTAAGCAAGAGTAGTTTTACCAAGTCCAGGGGGACCATAAAATAGAAGATGTTCAGGTTGTTGAGATCGTTCTTCAGCGGCTTTTAAAAGTATAAAAAGGTTATTTTTGATGTCCTGTTGACCAATATAATCATCCCATTTAGTTGGACGGAGGGTTTGGTCTAAGAAAACATCATCTTTTTTCTTATTTGATGGTTTCTCTGGTTGAATAAGGTTTTTCATAGGAGTTATTTTTTGTCCTTGACATCAATCTATTTCTATGTTAAGTTTAGGCAAAGTTGAGAACATAATTCTCTAAGTAATTGAAATAACTTTACCGAGGTTTTTTCCAGTTATTGGTATTTATACCAATTTACTCGAACTTTCCTTAGATAAATGTTTGCAAAATGCAATTACTTAGAGAATTATATTCTCAATTTTTTATTTTATCTACTACTTAATATATCTAAGCATAAAAGCTATTCCAAATCAATAACTCTCTTTAATTCTTCAATAGTTGTTAACCCATTTAAGACTTTTATTATTCCATCTTGCTTAAGTGTTAATATATTTTGTTTCTGAAAGATGTTATTAATTTCTTTTTCATCTGGATTTTTTTCAAAAATCTTTTCAATCTCATTATCTATTAAAATTGCTTCAAAGATACCTAACCTACCTTTATAACCAGTTCCATTACATTTACTACAACCAACTGTTTTGTATACTTGGGTGAAATTTTTTGTATAACTTTCTAAGTTGTTAATATTTTTTACTGTATTACTGATAAGTTCTCTTTCTTTTGCTGTGACTTCTACTTTTTGTACGCATTCTTGGCAAGGTTTTCTGACTAATCTTTGGGCAATAATTACATTAACAGCTGTACTAATAATTTCTGGTTTAATACCCAGGTCAACTAACCGATAAAAAGTTCCAGCGGCATTATTGGTGTGTAAGGTTGAAAAAACTAAATGACCAGTTAGAGCTGAGTTAACAGCAATTTTAGCTGTTTCACTATCTCTAATTTCTCCCACCATAATAACATCAGGGTCTTGACGTAAAGATGAACGAAGCCCTTTCAAGAATGTGTAACCTTTACTAGGATCTACTTGTGTTTGAACTATTCCAGGAAGATGGTATTCGATTGGATTTTCAATGGTGATAATTTTAATTTCAGGTGTGTGTATTTTTTTTAAAAAGGAATACAAAGTAGTTGTTTTTCCTGACCCAGTAGGTCCTGTGTTAAGAAGCATTCCATTTGGGCGGTTTATTTCTTTTGTGAGTATTTTAAAAAGGTTTGGTTCAATTCCTAACTGTTCAATTGAGACAGAGATGGCGTCAGGGTTTAAGATTCTCATAACTACAGATTCACCATATGCATCAGGTAAAGCTGAAACTCTTATTCCTATTTCTTTATTTTCTAATTTAATACTCAACCTACCATCTTGTGGTTTTTTAGTAATACTAAGTTTTAACCCAGAAATTAATTTAATACGGGAAAGTAGAGAGCGATATATCCTTGTTTCGAAACTTATGACTCTTACAAGGATACCGTCCAATCTAAATCTTATATTTACTTCATTTTCTTCTGGTTCTATATGGATATCTGAAGCCTTCAAAGAAAAGGAACTAGCAAAAATTCCTTCTAAAAGTCGAGAAATGAGATAAGCTTCTTTTGATTCTAGTATTTCTTGGATGACTTCTTGAGCATCTTTCAAGTTTTTTACTCTTTCTTCTATTTTGGTAATATTTTGATCAGATATATCTATTATTCCTGCTTTTGTTCTTGAAGAAAAAGATATTTCTTTATATCTTTTCCAAAGTTTTTCTATACTTTTGATAGATACCATAAATACAGTTACTTCATAATCATCTTCTTTAAGTTTTTTTATGATTTCTATTGTTTTGGGTGCTTGGGGAGACACCACAGCAAGTTTTAGTTTTTTACTACTCTTTTCAAAAATAGCTACGTTAATTTCACGAGATACTTTCTCTGGGATTATTCTTAGCGAATCTGTGTTGACAGGAACAGTTGATAGATCAATATATTGAACACCATATTTTACGGAAAGAATTTTGGCTAATTCTTCAGCTTCTTTTCTATGGAGTTCATCTAATCTTATATTTTGTCTTTTTTCGTCAAATTGAGGCATATTATTAAATATATAATACCTTTTTTATCTTCAGCACTCAATGATTAAAAGAGTAAAATGGGAATAAGTAGTCCTGTATATTTATGTAATAAATGTTAATATTGTAGTAATAGGTATGTCAAAAGAAATTATCAAAAACACAGAAGAGATGGACAATTGGGCAAGTTCTTTTGTTTTTAATTTGTTAACTAATAGTAAAAAAGCCTTAGTTGTTGGATTATTTGGTGATTTAGGTTCTGGAAAAACTACTTTTGTTCAGAGTGTGGCTAAGGCATTTAGAGTGAAAAAAAATATAACTAGTCCGACTTTTGTTATTCAAAAAAAGTATCAATTAGCTTCTAATAATTTTTTTGAAAATTTAATTCATATTGATGCTTACCGTTTAGAGAATGGGGGAGGTCTTTCAAATTTTAATTGGAAAGAAATTATTAATGATTCCAAAAATATTATTTTTATTGAATGGCCAGAAAAAGTTTCAGAGATATTACCTAAGGATATGAAGAAAATTTATTTTAAATTTATAGATGAACAAACTAGAGAAATAATTTATGAAAAATAAAAAACTAGTTTTATTAGATGCTTATGCAATAATCCATCGAGCTTATCATGCTTTACCTGATTTTTCTTCTCCTAAAGGTGAACCGACAGGGGCCCTGTATGGTATTTCTGCTATGTTGTTAAAAATCTTAAAAGATTTGAAACCTGATTACATTGTGGCTTGTTACGATTTACCAGAAAAAACTTATCGGGATGATATTTATGATGATTATAAAGCTGGTCGTCAGAAGCCTGATGAAAACCTTATTAAACAAATTGATAGGTCCAGAGATTTATTTAAAGTTTTTAATATTCCTATTTATGAGAAAGCTGGTTTTGAAGCAGATGATATTTTAGGAACTATTGTAGAAAAGTTAAAAGAAACAGAAATAGATATTATTATTGCTTCTGGTGATATGGATACAATGCAATTAGTGAATGGTGATAAGGTTTGTGTTTATACTTTAAAAAAAGGTATTAACGATACTATTTTATATAATGAAAAAGCGATGATTGATCGATTTGGTTTTAAACCAGAGTTATTGATTGATTATAAAGGGTTAAGAGGTGATCCTTCAGATAATATTATTGGAATAAGAGGTATTGGTGAGAAAACAGCAACCAACTTAATTCAAGGTTTTGGAAATATCGAGAATATTTATAAACAATTAGAAGAGGATGAGGATCCTTTATTAGAGAAAGGTATTAAACCAAGAATTATAAACTTATTAAGAGAAAACAAGGAGGAAGCTCTTTTTTCTAAAGAACTAGCTACTATTAGAAGAGATGTTCCTGTAAATTTTTATTTACCAAGACAATTTTGGAGGGAAGGAGTAGTTAAAGAAGAGATTATTTCTTTGTTTAGGGAACTTGGTTTTAGAACTTTAACTCAGAGAGTCCAAGAATTTTTTGATAATAAAGTAGATAAGTCTATTGCGAAGGAAGATGTTCCTAAAAAAAAGGAAAAAATAGATGAAATTGAATTACAAAAGACTCTGATTGCTTTATGGTTGCTAGATTCTAATATAACTAAACCTACCTTAGAAGATTTATTAAATTTTAGTGATAAAGATGTTTTTTCAGAAGCAAAAAAATATGTTTTGAGTGAAATAAAAAATAAAAAATTAGATTTTGTATTAGAAGAAATAGAATTACCATTAACTCCTGTTATTGAAAAGATGAGTAAAAATGGAATTGAGTTGAATACTTCATATTTAAATAAAATTTCAAAGGAATATCATCTAGAATTAGATAAATTAGAGAAAAAAATATGGGAGTATTCAAAAGAAGAGTTTAATATCAATTCTCCTAAACAATTAGGTGAGGTTCTATTTGGTAAAATGGATTTAAAAGCTAAGGGTCAGAGAAAAACATCGACAGGTAAACGATCTACAAAAGAATCTGAATTAAAAAAGATGTTAGGATTACACCCAATAATTGATAACGTTTTAAAGTATAGAGAATTACAAAAACTTCTCTCTACCTATATAGATAATTTACCTGGTTTGGTAGATAAGGATGGTCGTATTCATGCAACTTTTTTACAAACAGGGACAACCACAGGTCGTTTATCTTCTAATAACCCTAACATGCAAAATATTCCGACAAAAAGTCAACATGGTCGGAAAATTAGAGCTGCTTTTGTTGCAGAAAAAGGTTTTGAATTATTAGCTATTGATTATTCTCAAATTGAATTAAGAGTTGCTGCCGTTCTGGCAGATGATGAGAAAATGTTAGAAATATTTAAAAGTGGTAATGATGTTCATACTGCTGTAGCAGCTGAAATTTTTAACACTTCTTTAGATAAAGTAAATAGTTCCATGAGAAGAAAAGCTAAAGTAGTTAATTTTGGGATAATTTATGGTATGGGAGTTAATGCTTTAAGACAAAATTTAGAAGATGCTTCTGGTGGAATGGAAGAAATAAAAAGATCTGATGCACAAAGATTTTATAAAGATTACTTTGACAAATTTAGTATACTTTCTTCTTATCTTGAGGAATCAAAACAGGAAGCTGGAAGGTTAGGTTACACCAAAACTTTATTTGGTCGGATAAGATATTTTGAAGGTATTCAATCGAGGATACCTTATATTAAGGCTATGGCTGAAAGAATGGCTATTAATGCACCTATTCAAGGAACTAGTGCTGATTTAATAAAGTTAGCGATGATAAGAGTTGATAAGTATCTGACTGAAAATAAATTACATGGCAAAATTAAAATGCTTATACAGGTTCACGATGAATTAATTTTTGAAATAAAAGAGAATTTGGATCCGGAAGTTTATAATAAAATTAAGCAAATTATGGAATCTATTTTGCCAATTACTGAAACAAAAGGTGTAACTTTTAAAGTAAATTTAAAAAAAGGGCCAGACTGGAACAGTTTAGAAGAAATTTAATGGTTACACATTAAATTTTAAAAAAGGGAAAGTGGACAAAAAAATAATTTCAGATACAATTAATAACTTAGTTGTGTCTTATTTTTAAAGGTTAAACTATTTAAGACAATTTTAAGAAAAAAATAATTTTAGAGTTTTTTTAACTTTGTCGCACAGATTTAAAAAATTTATTTTCTTTTCTTTTGACTGAGAATGGATGTTTTTATTATGTATCATAACAAGCAATTAAAATGGATTTTTATCGGGCTATCGGTTACCACCATGATTTTCGTAACAATTTATTATGCTTCTGTTACACGAGCTGAAAATTGGCAAACTAATGATTCTGATTCTAACTTAAAATCAGTAATTAGTTTTGTTAAACAACTTTTACCAGGTTCTAATGTTACTGAAGTTGACAACATAGCTTCTTTAAATCAAGTAGGTGAAGTTACCTCAACTAGTACTTGTCTCAATTCTATAGATATTCAAAGTGAGAATTTAAGAAGCAGTTCATTAAATAGGGATTTATTGGACATTTGTTTAGCTAAAGCTGAAGACGAATGGACCCAACTACAAAAACATTATAGTGAAGTTTTACTTCAATGTATAAATATAGATTTAGGTTTAAATGGAGAAAAATTGTTTAGTAATGATGATTGTGATAGTCAGATAAAAGCTTATAAAGATAAGGATAAACAAAGAATTCAACTTGATAAAATGGATTGTTTTGATAGATACTCTGAAAGGGAATAGAGGTTGAACTTCAAATTACAGGAGACAAGTTTCGGTTGCCATCCTTTATACTTAAGGTCTGATATCATATAATAATATATATGTTTTATTGTTTATATGGTGATAATACAAAGAAATCAAGAGAGAAACTTCAGTCTCTTTTGAGATCTCTTTTTTTAAAGAAACCAAACGCTGCTTTTTTTAAACTTGAACCTGATAATTTTACAGAAAATAAATTAGAGGAGTTGATAAAGAGTCAGGGTTTATTTGAAAATAAATATATAGTTCAAATGGATGGTTTGTTTGAAGACAAAATTATCTCGAAAGTTTTAATTAGTAAACTAGATGACTTAAAAGAGTCAAAAAATGTTTTTATTTTTATCGAAAACAAGATATCTAAATCTATTTTAAAAAAAATAGAAGAATTCGCATCTCGAGTTCAAGAATTTGTTTCTAATCAAAGTAAAGGAAGAACCTTTGCTACAGAAAAAGGTGATTTTAAAATAGGTGATTTTAATATTTTTGATTTAGCAACTTGTTTTGGTAATAGAAACAAAAAGGATTTATGGGTGTTGTATCAAAAAACTAGAGCTAGAGATATTCCTTCGGAAGAAGTAAGTGGAATTATTTTTTGGCAATTAAAAATGATATTTTTAGCTATGAATTCTAGAGATGCTAGTGAAGCTGGATTAAAACCTTTTGTTTTTAATAAAGCAAAAGGGTACTTGAAGAATTATTCTGAGGTAGAGTTAAAAAAGATGAGTGCTAATTTGGTTTATATTTATCATAACGCTCGTCGTAGTGGATTAAATTTAGACTTAGCTCTAGAAAAATTTATTTTAGAATTATAATTTATGGATTTAAAAAAAGTAAAAAAAGTTCACTTGATTGGAATTGGGGGGATTGGAATATCTGCTTTAGCAAGATTATTTTTTAATAACAGTAAAATAGTGACAGGTTCTGATGTTTCAGAGTCAAAAGTAACTAAAGGTTTGGTTCGTCTAGGAGTAGAGGTTTTTATTGGCCACAGGGTCCAAAATTTAACTCAAGAGGTCGATTTAGTTGTGTACACACCAGCTGTTAATGAAAACAATCCAGAAATAGTGGAAGCTAAGAAACTAGGAATTCCAACTTTGTCTTATCCTCAGGCTTTAGGTTTAATTTCTATGGATTATTCTTTAATTGCGGTCTCTGGTACTCATGGAAAAACGACGACTACAGCTATGTCAGCTAAAGTTTTAATGGAAGCTAATTTTGATCCTTCTGTTGTGATTGGTTCTTTATTAAAAGAAACTCAAACTAATTATATTGCTGGTAAAAGTGAGTATTTAATTATTGAAGCCTGTGAATATAAGAGGTCTTTTCTTAATTTTAAGCCACATATTTTGATAATTACTAATATTGATTTAGATCATTTAGATTACTATAAAGATTTAGCTGATATTCAAAGTGCTTTTATTGAATTGGTTTCTCAGATGTCATCAGATGATTATTTGATTTGTGATATTCAACATAAAAATCTTGAACCAATTGTTAATTTAGCTAAATGTCAGATGATTGATTTTAAAACTTTTTCTAAAGATGGTTTGAATTTAAAAATCCCAGGAGAGCACAACTTAGAAAATGCTCAATGTGTTTTAGCTTTGGCTGAGATTTTAAAAATTGATAGGCAGCAAGTGATTAAATCTCTAAATAATTTTGAAGGAACATGGAGACGTTCAGAATATAGAGGAAAAACTTTAACCGGATTAAAAATTTATGATGATTATGCTCATAATCCAACTGAGGTGAATGTAACTTTAAAAGGTTTTCGAGATTTTTTTCCAAAAGATAAAATAACTGTTATTTTCCAACCTCATTTATATAGTCGGACAAAAACTTTTCTGAGAGAATTTGCTCAAAGTTTTGACAGTGCAGATAGAATTATTATTTTACCGATCTATGCCGCTCGGGAAATTTTTGATTCCAGTATTAATTCAGAAATGTTGGTGGAAGAAATTAAAAAATATAAACAAGAAGTATTTTTTGCGAAAGACTTTACTTCTGTAGTTACTGAGATTAAAAAAAATACTGATACTGGAATTATCATTACCATGGGGGCAGGGGATGTTTATCAAGTTGGAGAGATTCTTTTAGGAGAATAATTGATTTACAGGGTTTTTTCGATTCCTGTCGAGTAGATAAATACTAAAAACCCCAAAGCTAACGCTTCGAGGTCTAAATATTTATTGTCCACCCGGCAGGGATCGAACCTGCGACCGTCAGCTTAAAAGGCTGCTGCTCTACCAGCTGAGCTACGGGTGGATATTTTTTATTTAATTTTCAATTTAATTTTACCATTCAGTAGTCTTTAAAGAAACTTAAAAGCCATGAAAGCTTCTAGATGTCGCTTTCATCTCCACCAGATGAGCTACGAACGGTTTAACTTAAAGGAATACAAAGAAATAATACCAAAAAATAAGGAAAAGTCCAGTTTATAGAGGTAAATCTATAGAGAAAAATCCAGCTCCTGTTACCAAGAGAGATAATAAAATGGCAAAAATAAGGATATAAAGTTGTAGTTTGGTTTTTTTCAAACCACCACTTCTTTGTTCTAGAATTAGGTTAATAATAGTTGTTACTATTAAAATCAAGACAGCGATTTGAGTATAGAAACCAATAATCAGAGCAATAGCAGAAAAAGTTTCAATACCTATTAAGTATTTAAGTGTACTTTTTATTTTTAATCTTTTTTTACTTTGGAATTTAATTCCAATTATAGTAACAATTTGGTTTAGAAAGTGGGTCCCTATGATTATTCTTAACAAAAATGGTGCTAGGTAAGCGTAAGAAAGCAAATCTGGGAGTGGATTTAATATATTCATATGTGTATGATAACATAATATGAAAAATATAAAGAGTTTTTTAATTTTACACAATATAAGAAGCACCTATAATGTTGGGTCAATTTTTCGAACAGCTGAGGCTTGTGGTGTTTCAAAGATATTTTTAACCGGTTATACACCTAAACCAGTAGATAAATTTGGTAGGGAGGTTAAAGCTATTTCTAAAACAGCTTTAGGAGCAGAAAAGATTGTTAGTTGGGAATATTCACCTCGACCTAATCCTATTATTAAAAAATTAAAGAAACTAGATTTTAAAATTATTGGGATAGAACAAGATAAAAAATCAGTTGATTACAAGAAAGTTAAGATAGATCAATCAGTAGCTTTCCTTTTAGGAAATGAAGTTAAAGGTCTTTCTAAACAATTACTTGATCAGTGTGATCTTATTACTGAAATTCCAATGATTGGGAAAAAAGAATCTTTAAATGTTTCTGTGGCCACAGGGGTGGCTTTATTTAGGATTTTAGGTGTTTAGTAAGAATAAATATCCACAACTTTTTTTTGTGCATCTAATAGTTTTATGATTTCTCTGTCTTTTTTCCAAAGTTGATTGGTCCTATCAAGGAAGATTCTCCATTCAGGTTTATAGAAATCAACTTCATTTTTTTCTCTGTTTATACAGGAATTATAATTAATTTCATTAGTTAGGTAAGTTTGACATTCATATTGCATACCAAGAGGAAAAGTTAAAGGGGTTTCACAACGGGAAATTTTGTCTATATAATCTAAACAATCATCATCAAAAGAATTTGGTCCTATGATTGGTAAATTTTCATCTTTAACAAGGGGACATTCTTTGTTAATATAAGGCTCAAAGTCTTGAAATTGTTCTAGGTAACCAGAACATTTATTTATTTGAAAAGATACACCTATTGGTGATCGTCCACTAACAATAATAACTTTGTTTTTGTCAGAAATGAAGACAGGGTACTCTATGTTTATTTGGGAAGTATAAGATAGCTTAGATGCATTGCCTATTTTAATTTCTGTACCGGTCATCTCGCTTTTTAGTGTCCAATTTGAAATTTGGATTTTTTCATCAACCGGAAGAGTGGTAGACAACTCTATGTATTCTTCGTCAACATTTGCTTTGTAACCAAGACATCTTCTTATTTCAACTTGTCCTTTATAAGGTGAAACAGTTTTTTCTTCTTCAAGTCTTTTTAAAGCTTCTTCAACTTTTTTTATTTCTTCTTCAGCCTTTTTTAATTCAGCAGCGATTCTCTCTTCTTCGGATATACTTGGATTAGTGTTTTCTTTGTTTTTAAATTTTTCCCAAAAAGAAACTTTACCATAGGTTTCTCCTGTATTGATAGGTGATGGTGGTTTAACGAAAATTCCCATGTTGTTTGCCATTCTACTTGGCCCACCAAGGAATAACCAAATTAGGCCGATTCCAACAAAAACCCATAATATACCTTTTACACCCTCATCCATTTTTGTTTTTTGATAAGTTTATAATAATCTCTCTTGCTATTGTAGCATCATCCCATTCTAATTTGGAGTTGTTAGGTCCCATAATGTACGGGTCTGTACCTTTTCCTGTGATTAGAACAGTATCTCCTGTTTGGGCTGATGAAATTGCTTTCTGAATAGCTTCTTTCCTATCCATAATTATTTTATAGATTGGTTTCTCTATTCCTTCGATCATATCTTCCACAATTTTTTTAGGATCTTCATCATAAGGGTCTTCATTAGTTAAAATAATTTCAGAACAATATTTACTAGCAATAGAACCCATAACTTTTCTTTTCCATTGATCTCTTCCTCCTCCGGTGTTACCTAAAACACAGATTCTTTTTGAGTTTGAAAAAGCTTCGTATAGTTTTTCTAAAGAATCAGGAGTGTGGGCATAATCTATGATAGTAGTAAAATCTTGACCTTCTTCAATCCTTTCAACTCGACCTCGGATACCTTTAAAGTTTTCGATAGCCTTTTTAATATTTGTAACTCCAATATTTTGGCTTTTTGCAAAAGTAGCTGCGGCTAGGATGTTATAGATATTAAATTTACCAGATAAATGTGAGTTTATTTTTTCTCCTTCGAAAGTTAATGTTAAACCAGATTTTTTTAACTCGAAAGGTTTTGCGTCAGTAAGAGAATATTCGTACTTTTCTTTTATCTTAGTTTTTAGAAAATGAGAACTTTCTTTGTCATCTTTGTTTACTATAATCACTTTTCTTTTTTTGGGTGATTTTTCTAAAACTTTAGCTATTTTTAATTTAGCCTCTCTGTATTTTTCATAGGAACCATGGGATTCAATATGTTCTGGTGATAGGTTTGTAAAAATTAGTGAATTTAATTGGATGAACTTATGTCTAAATTGTTTAGTGCCCTCTGATGTCATTTCCAGGATAACAAAGTCACATTTTTCTTTGACAGTGTTTTTTAGAAATTTTTGTAAGAAGAATCTGCCTGGCATAGTCATTTTGAATTTATTATTTTCAGTTTTATCTCCAATTTTAAATCTTAGAGTGCCAGCTAAGGCTGTTTTATAGCCAGCTGTTTCTAAAATGGTACTAACCAGTTCAGCAGTGCTGGTTTTACCCTTGGTTCCTGTAATACCCACTATAAATATTTTTCTAGAAGGAAAACGGTAAATAATAGCTCCCAACAAAGCAAGACAATAATGATAAAAAGGCTGAAGTTTTTTAAACAACTTGGTTGGAATCATTTTTTTAATTTTGAATAATATGTTATTCATTATTTTTTATTTAAAGTTTATAATTTAAATTTCTATAAAAATTTTATCGCTTTTTTTATTTTTTCACCGATATCAGTTATCGTTTGAGGTACTTTTTTAAGGGCTTCTACAGCTTCCTTATTTGAGTAACCAAGTGTTTTCAAAGCATCAATCACATCAAGATCGTTTTGGTTGTTAGGGTTAATGTAATCGATGTCGCCAATTTTATTTTTTAATTCTAGAATAATTTTTTCTGCATTTTTTTGACCGATACCAGAGACTTTTGTTAAATAACTAGTATCTTTAGAAGAAACGGCTGATATTAGAGTTTCGACTGTGGCTACATTTAAGATACCAAGGGCTGTTTTTGGTCCAATACCTGAAATATTAATGAGCATTTCAAAAAAATCTAAGGTTTGTTTTTCAAGAAAACCGTAGAGGTCAAGAGAATTTTCTCGTACAGCTAAGTGTGTCCAGATTGTTATGTCTTTATTAAGTATTTTTTCTAATTCTTTGATAGTGTTTGCTGTAACAAATATTTTATATCCAATTCCAGAGACGTCTAAAACAATATAATTGTTAATTTGGTGGACTATTTTACCAGTTAGTTGACTAATCATATAGATAAGTATAAATTAAAAAGCAAAAAGTAGAAAGGGTCTCGGTTTGTTTGCTTTTTTTAAGAAAATATAGTAATCTCTTTGCATATGCCAGTAATTAAATCAGCAAAAAAAGCTTTAAGAAGTTCTCAAAAAAAGGCAGTTTTTAACTTGCGTTGTAAGAGATCAATGAAAGATTCTATTAAGACTATTGATAAGTTAGTTCTTGATAAGAAGAAAGATGAAGCGCAAAAAGAACTACCCGTTGCTTATAAAGCAATAGATAAAGCTCTTAAAAGAGGAATTTTAAAGAAAAATACCGCTGCTCGGAAAAAATCTCGTCTTGCTAGAGTAATCAAAAATATTTAATTAAAATTTAAAAAAATCGCAGAACCTAAAGGCTCTGCGGTTTTTTGTTTAGTATATAATGTTATTGATGCCTTTAAAATTTAAAAAAGAAAAAATTTTTCAAATTCTTACTTTGTTGTTTTTGATATTACTCGTTGGTTTTTATTTTGGATTTAAACAAGTTCGTGAAATTCGTACAGATCTTTTGTTGGTAAATAGTTTAATTTTGAAAAATCAAAAAGAACTGGAAAATATTATTAGTGAAGTTAAGCTATTACAGAAGGTTAACAAAGATGGTTTGTCAAAACTGGAA
>CAYLHD010000017.1:0-1334 GCA_964383545.1 uncultured Candidatus Saccharibacteria bacterium
TGATTAACAGGGGTCCGACCTTTTGCAGGGTCGAGTCGTGAGGGGTCGGACCCCTACAGAAATGATGAGAGATTGGTAGTGAGGGGTCGGACCCCTATTTAGTGAGGGGTCGGACCCCTGTTTTATTTCGTTGCACAAGCTTTAAGAAAAGCTGTAAAAAGAGGATGTGGGCTAAAAGGTCTTGCTAAAAACTCTGGATGAAATTGAGTAGCTAAAAAGAAAGGATGCAAAGTCTTTTTCAACTCAACTATTTCCATTAAACGACCATCAGGTGATGTCCCAGAAAATATAAGTCCACTTTCTCCTAGAGGTCGCACCCCTTCCATCGCTTCGCTCTTCCTCGGGGAACGACCTCTTCCTGAAAGTTCTTCAATGAATTCTGGATTAACTTCAAAACGGTGACGATGACGCTCAGAAATCTCCTCTCTTTTATAGGCTCCACGAGCTAAGGTTCCTTTTTTAAGAATAGCTGGACAAGCTCCCAAACGCATAGTCCCACCATAATCATTTTTAGCTAATTTTTCTTTTTGTTCTGGCATGATATCAATCACAGGGTGAGTTGTTTTTGGATCAATTTCAACAGTATTAGCGTCTTTCCAGCCAAGTACATTACGAGCGAACTCCACTACAGCTAACTGCATTCCGTAACACAAACCAAAGAAGGGAATCTTATTTTCTCTCAAAAATTGAATAACCTTGATCTTTCCCTCAACTCCTGAAGAACCAAAACCACCGGGCACAATTACCCCGTCGAATTTCTTAAGTAAAGCCAATTTCAACTTCCCTGTTTCAAAATCCTTTGAATTTAACCAGTGAATCTTTGGTTTAACATTAATTTTATAGGCAGAAAACTTAATAGCTTCAATAACTGAAATATATGAATCAGAAAGAACAAAATCACCAGAATCAAAATATTTTCCAACAATGGCCACGTTGATTTCTTGTCCTCCATTATGAACTTTCTTAACAAAACTTCTCCATTTAGATAAATCACTCTTTTGAACTCTTTTCTCTAAACCTAATTTTTTTACAATGGTATCGCTAATTTTATCTTTCTCAAAATTAAGTGGAACATCATAAATACTTTCCGCATCCGGAGCAGAAATGATATCTTTTAAATCTAAATTACAAAACAAAGCAATCTTTTCTTTTCGCCTTTTATCCAAAGCTACTTCACTTCGAGCAACTAAAATATCTGGTTGAATTCCTGTAGAGTTTAAAGTACGCACAGCATGTTGAGTTGGTTTAGTTTTCATTTCACCAATCTTACTTGGAATAGGTAAAAAACTCAGCATCACATAAAGAACATCGTCAGGATGTTTATTTTTTAACAT
>CAYLHD010000017.1:1434-4970 GCA_964383545.1 uncultured Candidatus Saccharibacteria bacterium
ACAAATATATATTTTCTTGTTTTAGTTTTTTTCATAAAATATATTTTCTAAAAATTCGGAATGTTGAATTTCCCGAAATTAGTATAAATTAATAATCTGAAAACATTTTAGCTCATTGTGAACTAAAAAACTAATTTTTATATAACTGAAAAATCAATTAACTTACTCGTCAACCTTCATGCACCTAGTCTGCAGGGGTCCGACCCCGCAAGGGGTCGGACCCCTATAAAAATTAAATTTTTAAGTATTTTCTAACAGCTAAAGCAGAAGAAATAACTCCAAAGATAATTCCCACCAATAAGGAAACAGCGAAAAACATCAAAATGTGTGAAGAATAATAAGAAAGAACATCCATTAGGAAAAGATTTTCCATGGAAGGATTAAGCCAGAACAAAACAGGATAAAACAAAACTGTAGCAAGAAAAGCTGAAATTACTCCATACATAGCTCCTTCAAAAATAAAGGGTCCACGAATATAACTGTTATTGGCACCCACCAATCTCATTACTTTAATTTCTTCTCTAGATATGAAAATAGCTAAACGAATAGTACTGAAAGTAATAAAAACAGAAACGACAATTAAAATAATAGCCAAAGCCACTCCAAATTTATTAATAGCATCAATAATTCGGCTTAATCCATCAATAGTAGCTTTATTTTGAGAATAATTAACTTTATCAATAACACCAATATCTTCACCGTCAGTTAAAACTGTTTTGGATTCTAAAAACTTAGCAATACCAGCATATTGACCAATTTCTTTTGCTTTTATATTAAGCACAGACCCTAAAGGATTTTCCTCAAGTTCATCAAGTGCCTGCAAAGTTTGTTCATCATTACGATGACGGTCTCTAAAATTAGATAAAGCTTGCTCACGAGAAATATATTCTATATTGTCTACTTCTGGCAAAAATTCTAAATCCTGTTTAAGTTTCAAAACATCTTCTGGAGTAGCTGTAGTCATAGCATAAACATTTATGTCAATTTCATCTTTAACACGATCCAATGTTAGAGAAAACAGAACACTACAAAGTAATAATGAAATTATAAAAAACAGAGTAACGGTCATCATCATAATTGAAGAAACCGAAACCATTCCATTTCTCCAAAAATTGGTAAAACCTGTTTTAATTATTCTTTTGATATTTAAAATAAACATTTGATTTTATAAAATATAACCACCATTTTTATCTCTAACAATTTCTCCATCTTCCATAGTAATCACTCTTTTTCTTCCCAATAAATCAATAACATTTTTATTATGGGTGGTTAGGATTACTGTAGTTCCTAATTCGTTAATCTTCTTTAATATTTTGATGATGTCTTCGGTATTATCTGGATCTAAATTACCAGTAGGTTCATCTGCAATTAATACATCCGGTTGGTTAACAATAGCTCTGGCAATAGCGACTCTTTGTTGTTCACCTCCAGATAACTCTCTAGGAAAACTTCCTTGCTTATTACCTAAATCCACCAAATTCAAAACATGAGGAACATCTGAAGTAATCTCTCTATCTTTTCTTCCAGCGGCTTCCATGGCAAAAGCTACATTTTCATAGGCAGTTCTATTTGGTAATAAACGAAAATCCTGAAAAACAATTCCAATCCTCTTTCGATATTTGTTCATCTGACTTTTCCTGATTTTGTTTATATTCACTGATTCAAAAAAAACCACTCCCTTGGTCGGTTTTTCTTCTCCCAATAGAATTCTTAACAATGTTGTTTTACCTGCTCCAGAATGACCAACAATAGAAACAAATTCTTCCGGTTCTATTGTTAAACTAACATCACTGATAACCTTAATACCGTCTTGATATTTTTTAGTAACTTTATCGAAATAAATCATTTATTTTAGAATTAATTTTTGACTTTACAGACTTTTTTAAACCATTAAACTTTCCTACTTAATTAAATCGACTCTGATATATTCTACCAAAAAAATATTAATTTCAATAGTGTTTAAAAGTGGACAAAACCCCTATCTCTAGAATCCTTGGAGGTTCAACCTCCAAGGATTCTGGGGATAACTCAAAAATAACCAATGTTTTCCACTTGGAGGTTGAACCTCCAAGTGATTTTTTTACAAGACTTAGTCCATTAATGATGATTCGATCAATGCATCAAAAATCGGGTCAAGATCACCTGCCAAGATTTTTTCTAAATTATGCCATGATTTTTTAATACGATGATCGGTAATCCTATCCTGAATAAAATTGTAGGTTCTAATCTTTTCAGAACGATCAGCTGTCCCAACCTGAGATTTACGTTTTGAAGAATATTTAGCTGCTTCTTCTTCGTCTTTTTTTTGTTGAAGTTTAGCTATTAAAATTTCCATAGCTTTTTCTCTATTTTTTAATTGACTTCTTTCCGCAGTACAGCGAACATCAATTCCTGTTGGTTTATGAACAAGTCGAACAGCGGTTTCTACCTTGTTAACATTTTGACCACCAGCTCCACCAGAACGAGAAAATTCCATTTCAAGATCATCTGGTTTAATTACAATTAGTGAATGTTTTTTAATCGGCATAATCGCCACAGAAGCAGTCGAGGTATGAATTCTTCCAATTTTTTCTGTTACTGGTACACGCTGAACACGATGCACTCCTGTTTCAAACCTCATTTTTTCATAAACACCCTGACCTTTAACTTCAAAACTAACTTCTTTATAACCACCAGTTGAATTTAAAGATTCGTTTAATTTACGAAACTTCCAATTATTACTATCTGCATATTTTTCATACATCTCAGCTAGATTGTAAGCAAACAATGAAGCCTCATCACCACCAGCTCCAGCTCGAATTTCTAAGATTATTTCATTAGGAAATTCCTTTTCATCTGCAATTACTGAATCAAGAATTTCTTTAATTTGTTTTGCCAAAGCTTGTTTTTGGAGGTCTAAATTAGCTAATTCCTCCTCAGCTAATTCTTTCATAGCAGGATCATTTAAAGACATCTCTTCAGTCTGATTCTCTTGGTCTACAATTTTTTCATACTCTTTTGAAAGATAAGTTGTCTTGGGATTTTCTCGACTTTCAGCTAAATCAAAAACAATCTCAGCTTTATCATCTGAGCTTGGAGAACTATTCTGATTTATATCTTCTGTTGTCATTAAAATAAAGAATACCCTAAAAAAATATTAAAGTAAAAGTAAAAAAAACAGACACATAGTGTCTGTTTTAGTCTTCTGAAGTTATTTTTTAGATTTCTTAGAAAGAGCCATACGAGTTTTGAATTTTTCAACTCGACCAGCTGTATCAACAATTTTTTCGTTTCCAGTATAGAAAGGATGGCAAGCACTACAAATTTCCACGTTGATTTTTTCAAGAGTTGAGCCAATTTCAAACTTAGCTCCACAGGCACAAACTGCCTCTGCTTTAGAATAATATTGTGGGTGAATATCTTTTTTCATTGGAATTATTATACATTAAATCAAGGAATAAGCAATATAATAACGATTTAAAGAGATTGGTGGCTCTCTGGGTTTTAGGGGTCGCACCCCTTCCGTCGCTTCGCTCCTCCTCGGGGAACGACCCCTT
>CAYLHD010000017.1:5070-6282 GCA_964383545.1 uncultured Candidatus Saccharibacteria bacterium
CTTCGCTCCTCCTCGGGGAACGACCCCTTATTACTTCGACACTTTCCTTCACAAATTTCTTACAGGGGTCCGACCCCTCACTAATTATTTTTTGTAGGGGTCCGACCCCTCACTATGTAGGGGTCGGACCCCTACTTTGATTCAAAGGTTGGACCTTTAGTCACTAAGTAAATTGATGTCTTTTTGGAATCCTTGGGCTCGGCTAGCTACTTTATAACCATAACTATAAGTAGGTCTCATATGCTGAAGAAGGGTCCTATCTGTTGTATTAGACAATCCTGAATAATATTTAGCTGCAGTACAACTCCACACATCAAATTGACTAGTAAAAGCAGTTTGACACCTCTCCATGGCATCACTTAAATAAAGAGCTGTGGCCGTAAAAGCATCTAAACTATTAAAAGGTGAAGGTGTAGAAACACCCAAAACTTTACTAACTCTCTTTTTATAACCTACATTATTGTTAATATCCCACCAGGTTGTCGGCATGAACTGTGAGGGCCCCATGGCTCCTCCATAGGCACCATCTGCAGTGATAGGACAAGATACTGGAGTAGTATTTGGATCCATACCTAACTCTCCAATTATCTTTAGAAAAGAAGGTTTTTGAGAATCTCTCATTACTGTCCCTGATTTATTAGCAGCTGATTGATTATAAGTACAACGACCTAAATTACTCCCTATCATTCCACCAATACCAGATTCCTGCGAAAGAATTGAAAGTGTTAAAGCTGCCTCAACTCCTATCCTTTCTTCATAAAGTTGAACAAGTTTGAGAGCTTCACCGAAAGTAAGTTCCGTTCCTCCCACCGTTCGGAAAAGACGATTCTTAATAGCTGTTTTGACTCTCTCTTTTTCAGCAATAACTTTTTGATACTCAGCTTCCTGATCCCTATTCATACTAAGCAATTCATCTTTCTCATCTTTATAAACAACCTGCTTTTTTTGTTCCGATTCTTTTGTTATTTTTAAACCCCTCTCATTCATTGCCTTTTCTCGAAGAGCCTCTTTAGCCAATTCTGTTTGATCCTGTATACCCTTTAAATCAATAAGAGTTTTATTTAAATCTCTCTTGATAACACCATAGTCATCAACATCAATGAAAAAACTAGAAATAGTATCTTTTGATAACATGGCTTCAAGAACTGAAAAAGAATCCATTTCATTGGTCTTTTTAATCAGTGTAGCAAGATGACCAACAATGGTTTCCAT
>CAYLHD010000017.1:6382-8680 GCA_964383545.1 uncultured Candidatus Saccharibacteria bacterium
AAAAAAGAGGCGTAGGCAAAAGCCTACGCCTCTTTTTTATATAATTTTATTTTTCACTACCCTCTGATTTCTGTTCTTCTTCTTTCTTACCTTTCTTTTCTATTTCTATATCAGCAAGATCAGGAGCTCCTGAAACTTCTGCTTCTGCTTCTTCTTCAGCCACTGCAATAAGAGCCACTACCTCATCAACATCATCGATAGCTTTAGCCGAACTAGGTAAAATCAAATCTTTAATAAAAATCTTGCTCTCAAGAGTTTTAAGAAGAGAAAGATCAACTTTAATATCTTTTGGCAGATCTCCAGGTAAAACTTCAATTTTAAGTTCATGTAAAACCTTAACCAAAGTACCTCCCAATTCTTTCATTGCTGGTGACTCACCAATGAATTCTAACAAAATGTCAGCTTCCATAACTTTCCCTCTTTCAATAACATAAAAATCAACATGGCGAACTCTTCCAGAAACTGGATCAATATCTATATCTTGAATAACAACTTCCTTATCTTCACCAATACCTTTTAGAACAATTAAAGATGAATTTCCAGCTTCCTTCCAAACTCTTTTAAATTCAACATAGGAAATTGAAATAGGAGTTGAAACTTCTTTTTTACCATAAAAAACACCACGAAGTAATTCTGTTTTACTTTCTACTTTATTAGCTTTAGGGAATTTTTTTGTAAGATCCCTTTTCTTAACATTTAAAATTAATGACATATTAGTGGTTATTATAGCTAATTTTTATGAAAAAGCAACCAAAGAATTATCAAACTAAGGCTACTAACCTAAGGAAATTTTAGCTAAACTAGAATCCCTTTTTTTTTATTTTTCCCCTACTTTTAATAAATCTCACAACCCGTTGTGTTATAATTTCGTTAATGATAAAAAAAAATAATTTTGACTTCGTTGCCATTGGAGATATCGTTATTGATGCCTTCATTAACCTAAAGGCAGCTCGAGTCCGTGAAGAAAAAGGTCACCCTGAATTATGTCTCAGCTTTGCAGACAAAATTCCCTACAAAACAGTTGATGTTATTCCAGCTGTCGGTAACAGCGCCAATGCCAGTGTTTCTGCTAGTCGTCTAGGTCTTAACTCCGCTTTAGTAACCAATATTGGAGCAGATGACGACGGTAGAACTTGTCAAAGAGTATTGGAAGATGAGGGAGTCTCAACCGATTTTGTTAAAATACATCCAGATCAAAAAACTAACTATCATTTTGTTTTACTCTATCATGCTGACCGAACAATTTTAGTTAAACATGCAGAATTTGACTACAAAGTTCAAGATATAGGAAAACCTAAGTGGGTTTACTTAAGTAGTTTAGCTGAAAATTCTCTACCCTATCACAATGAAATATTTAACTATTTAAAAACAAATCCAGAAATTAAATTAGCCTTTCAACCAGGAACTTTTCAAATGGAGTTGGGTTATGAAAAATTAAAAAATATTTATGAAAATACTGAAATATTCTTTTGTAATGTTCAAGAAGCTAAAAGAATATTAGGTGAAATTGAACCAACTATTTTAACTGATAGCTTTAATTCAGATAAGAAAAAAATCATTTTTAGACTATTGCAAGAAATGAAAAAACTTGGACCTAAGATTGTAGTTATTACTGACGGACCAGATGGTGCCTACACCTACGATGGAGAAAAAACTCTTTTTGTACCCATGTACCCAGACCAAAAAGAACCCTTCGATAGAACTGGAGCTGGTGATGCTTTTTCATCTACGGTCACCAGTGCTTTAGCTTGTGGAAAAACATTAGAAGAAGCTTTGTTGTGGGGACCAATTAACTCCATGTCAGTTATTCAATATATCGGTGCCCAGAAAGGACTCCTAACTCGTGAACAATTAGAAAAATACTTGGCAGAAGCTCCTGAAGATTATAAAATTACAGAGTTGTAAAAAAACTAGAATAAACATAATCTAAATTTTTTCAAAAGAGGTCCAACCTCTTTAAAGAGGTTGGACCTCGAAAAATTTGATTATGTTTATTTTTGTAACTTTTATTTTTTAATTCCTACTTGTTTTATAGTAAGCTTTTTTTATAGCTTTAGCATCAAGTTCATAATGTTTTAAAAGTTCTTGAGATGTTCCTGATTGTCCAAATTGATCTCGCATGGCCACAAACTGAATTTTCTTCGGGTAATTCTCTATCAAAAGTTCGGCTACAGTTGAACCCATTCCACCCGCTAACTGGTGATCCTCTACGGTTATTAATACTTCTGATTTTTTAGCAAATTCTAAAATTAAATTTTTATTAAGTGGTTTTATAACAGAAAGATTTAAAATTTTTGT
>CAYLHD010000018.1:0-7451 GCA_964383545.1 uncultured Candidatus Saccharibacteria bacterium
ACACTATGAGTTCCATTCACCCCTCACACTCTCTAGTTTAGCCGTTTCCTATGCAGATCTCGGGTTGAGCCTGAGGCTTTAACATAAGACTAACTATACCACCTACACACTCTTTACGCCCAATGATTCCGGATAACGCTCGGGGCCCTCGTATTACCGCTGCTGCTGGCACGAGGTTAGCAGCCCCTTATTCATGAGCTAATGTCAATAAACTTCTTCACTCATAAAAGACCTTTACACTCCGAAGAGCTTCATCGATCACGCGGCGTCGCTCCGTCACACTTTCGTGCATTGCGGAAGATTCTCGACTGCAGCCTCCCGTAGGAGTTTGGACAGTGTCTAAGTTCCAATGGTGGGGGTCAGGCTCTCACCTCCCCTAAGCGTCATAGCCTTGGTAAGCCATTACCTTACCAACTAGCTGATACTAAGCAGGCCAATCTAAAAGCGAACGAAGGTCAATAAACAAATATTTCATATTTCTAAACCTTATATTTACGTCATCTTTAAATAAAAAGTGTCTTAAGATATCTCGATATCTTTCTAAACTTTTTATTATAAATCTAACGCAAATATTAAATTAATAAATATAAACTATTTGTTTATTAACCTTTGAACTTTACCCCGAAGGGACTATCGAGTATTATTCCATTTTTCAATGGGTTATTCTCGACTTTTAGGTTTGTACCTACCTGTTACTACCCAGTTTGCCGTGGGTCTAAACCCACTCGACTTGCATGCCTTATCCACGCCGCCAGCGTTCATCCTGAGCTAGGATCAAACTCTATAATAAAAATTATAAATAATTTCTGTTAGCAAATCTGAGAAAACAGATTCGCCCATTTTATAGAGAAACGAAACAAAAGAAAAAGTTTCATAATTTGGTTTGATCCCTGCTTGATTAAAATCAAAGGTTTTTGCCTCCCTACCTCGCACAGATAGAAAGACAATAACAATGTTTAGAATATCCCAATTAAGTGATATTCTATGGATTATTTCATTTTCAAAGGACCTCCCTATTATAACGAAAAATAAAATAAAAGCAAATAAAAATGAGACGAATACGTAATGTATCCGCTCCCGTGAACTTTAATAAAAAGTTGCCATTGTCATATTTTTCATTTTCAAACACTTCCTTTCTTGTTATTCTTTCGTCAAAAAATACCATCTGAAAAGATGGTACCTTAAAAAGTGTTATTTTAAAAGAGAGGTGAAAGTGTAGAGGTCGGACCCCTTCCGTCGCTTCACTCCTCCTCGCGGACCGACTTCTAATAGCAATTTTTAACCAAATAGGACTTTAAAAATTAAGTATAGTTCTAGGAAACAAGGAAAAATATTCAAAGACGTATCGAGGATACGGTGAAGAATATTTTTTTGAAGTTGACGAAGAAATATGCCAATTTTTAAAGTCCTAAAATTATTTTCTTTTTTGGAAAAGAGTCAGTAAAGGAGACGCTAAAAAGATAGAAGAGTAAGTTCCAACTACTACACCAATTGAAAGAATTAGAGCAAATTGTTTAGTTGCTTCCCCACCCCAGAAATACAAAGCTAACAGAACAGTTAAAGTCGTTAAAGAAGTATTAATAGAACGAGTTATTGTTTGTTTTAAACTCTTTCCAACTGTTTCACTAAAAATTTCTTTTTTAGATATACTTAAATTTTCTCGAATCCTATCAAAAACTACAATGGTATCATTCACGGAAAATCCTAAAATAGCCAAAAGTGCCATCACGAAAACAGAATCAATTTGATAAGTTATAAAATAATGACCGAGTAAAGCAAACACTCCTGTTGGAATAAGAATATCATGAACCAAAGCAATAATAGCAGCAAAACCATATTTCCAAGAAGAAACCTTATTATCTGAGTTGGCCACCTCTGTTACTTTTCGAAAAGCAAAGGCCACGAAAAGAATAATTGCTATAACTACTACTAAAATGGCCCAAAGAGCCTTACCTTTCAATTCTTCCCCTATAACAGGGCCAATAGAGTTGTATCTCTTCTGCTCAATTTGATATTGATTATTTTGACTAATAACGGAAATAATAGATTCTCTTTCTAATTCAGTTAAATTTTTAGTTCTTAAAATAATACCATTGACATCACCCTGGGGGTCGTTGAAAGTAGTTTCCTGAACGGTTAAGTTACCAAGTTCAAGTTTTTGAAGATCAATTTTAAGATCCTCAATGGCTAAGTGCTCTTCATTTAAATAAGCTACTTCTAAAATAGAGCCACCTTTAAAATCAATTCCGAAATTCAAACCAAATATTGAAATAATAAAAATAGATGAAACCACCAACAAGCTAGAAAAAATGAAAAATATTTTTTTGTGATTTATAACAAACATAAATTTTAATTAATCTTCTCCTTACCTTTTAATCCTGAACTAAATATAAACCTTTTAAAAGGAGTATCCTTTTTAGGACTAATAGCTAAAAGGAAAGACCTAGTAACAGTAATAGCTGTAAACATACTGACAAGTACTCCTAGACCAAAAGTTAGAGCAAAACCTTCTACCAAAGATGTTCCAAACCAAAACAGAATAACAGCTGTAATGATACTGGAAATATTAGAATCACGAATACTTAACCAAGCTCTTGAAAAACCTTCACGAATAGCAGAATCAATATCTCTTCCATTTTTTAGTTCTTCTTTAAGTCTTTCAAAAATAAGTACGTTAGCATCCACTGCCATTCCGATGGATAAGATAAAACCAGCAATACCAGCTGAAGTTAAAGTAATTGGAATTAATTTAAATACAGATAGAATCAAAGCAATGTAAGTTAACAAAGAAACCGAAGCTAATAAACCTGGTAAACGATACCAAACAATTAAAAATACAATAACAAGTAAAAGACCCCAAAGAGCGGCGTTAACTCCTTTTTCAAGAGTTTCTGCTCCGATTGAAGCTCCTACTGATTGAGTAGAAATTAACTCAATAGGAAGAGGCAAAGCTCCGTAATTAATATCACGAACAAGTGTTTTAGCTTCCTGCGGTGTAAAACTACCACTTATCTGTGCCTTACCATCATTAATTTCTTCACGAATAACAGGAGTAGAAATAACTTGCCCATCTAAAAAGATAGCCAACACCTGTCCAACATTCTTTTTAGTAACATCAGCAAACAATTTTTTTCCTTCAGTGTTGAAAGATAAAAGTACAGCAGGCTCACCAGTAGTTGAATCAAATTGCAATTGAGCTTTTTCGATTACTCCACCAGTAATACCAGTGTCAAGAAAAGCTACTTCTGGTTCTTCCTGATCAATAGTACTAGTTCCCTGTTCTAAAGGTATCGCTTCACCAGAAATTTCTTGAACCAACATAAACTCTAACAAGGGTGTTTGACCAATCATTTCAACTGCCTGACTTATATCAGTTACCCCTGGAAGTTCCACAATCAAACGATGTCCATCAAGACCAGAACCTTCTTCTGTTTGAACTAATGGTTCAGCTACACCGAATAAGTTTGTTCTTTTTTCAATAACATCTCTTAGAGCAGACATTGATTCAGAAATCTCAGATGATTCTACCTTACTGGTATCAGCTACATAAACAAGATGTGTTCCTCCAGCTATATCCAAACCGAACTTATAAGGAAACTTTGTATCTTCTATTTGTACAGAAAAATAACCAATCAAGACACTGGTAAATAAAAGAATTATAGCGATTAGACGGTTTTTAGACATAAAATTATAAATACAATACAGAGATAATAACACCAGAAGATCAAAAAAACAAGAATTTGTTAACTCTAATCCACCATTCGGACAGAAGATAAACAGGGGATGTGATAAAATATAACCCATGAATAATATTATATCTAAAAATAATTACTTGGATCATAAAATTTCAAAAGGTTTTAAGGCTTTATATAAAAGTAGAATTATAATTTATATAGCCACAGGTTTATTAGGTCTTTATGTTCCCATTTTCTTGTTTGATCTTTTCGGGCAAAGTCTAAGATCAGTAGCCATGTTTTATCTAGTAGGAAACTTAATATATGGCGGAACAGTTATGTACGGAGCCAAATGGTTAAACAAAGTTGGTTTTAGAAAATCATTACAGGTGGCATCTCTTTTTGGTTCAGCTTATTTTTCTTTGTTCTATTTTATAAATGGAGATAACTTGAAACTACTAATTCCCCTAATCATTATTGTCCTTTCTATCTATCGTCTATTGTACTGGATACCATATCATGTGGACTTTGCTAAATTCTCAAGTAAAAAAGACAAAGGTCGAGAGATAAGCCTTGTTGGAGCTACTAGTAATATAGTCGCTATTTTTACTCCTATTTTAGCTGGTTTTGTCATCACAAAGTTCTCCTTTCAAACTTTGTTTATCATTGCTGTTTTCCTCTATGCCTTTTCTGTTATCCCTCTTTTCAAAATACCAAGAACTAGAGAAAAATTTACTTGGACAGTCAAAAAAACTTGGCAGAAATTTTTTTCAAAAGAAAGAAGACCTGAGGTAATGGCCTTAATGGCTGACGGAGCTGAGGGTTCAATAGGAACCATCGTTTGGCCCATCTTTATGTTTCAGATTCTAAATGGTGACTACCTCAAACTAGGTTTTATTTCTACAATTATTATAGGAGCTACAATTATTCTTCAATTAATCGTTGGTAAATATACAGACAAAAACATTAGCCGTAAAAAACTCTTAAAATTTGGAAGTACCTTTTATGCAATAGGTTGGATAATTAAAATATTTATAGCCACCGCTTTCCAAATATTTGTAGTAGATGCCTATCAAAAATTAATGAAAATATTTATGAGAACTCCTTTTGATGCCATGATCTACGAAAAAGCAGCCGACGAAGGTCACTACGTAGACGAATTTACTGTTATTAGAGAAATGGCAATCAATTTTGGAAGAAGTTTAATGTTACTACTAGTAATTATATTTTCTTTATTCACGGATATCCAGATAACTTTTATTTTAGGAGCAATCGCAGCTGTTTCCTTTAATCTATTAAAAATGAAAAGTGTTAAATAATTTAGACAAACTAATAACTTCTTCTAAACCTCTTTCTAATTATCTTCCAAATAAAATAACCTAGGATAAAAATTGTACCTAATAATATCCACCAACTATTAAGAATATAAATTAAAACACCCAATAAAAAATTGTAAACTACTTTTAATTCTGGAATGCTATCAATAATAGAAGCTATATAGGGGTTTCTATCTTCATCGATTTTTGGTTCATCCTTAAGAATTTCTTCCTGTTTTTGTTGTTCTAATTCCCTCTCTACCTTTTCTTTTTGTTTTTCTAAAGCTTTCTTAGTACTTTCCACTACCTCAGTAGTCTTCTCTGAAATATTACTAGCAACCTCTTTGGTCGTTTGAATTATTTTTTTAGTCATTGTTTGATTCTCTGTTGAAACAGTTTTCTGTTCTCCTGTATTAACAATTTCTTTCTCATCAACAGAGACAACAGGCTTATTAAAAATGAGAGGGTTAGTTCCAGTTTGTTCTTCTTCCTCATCTGAACTTCCGTCATTATCATCATCTAAATCATCTTGATTCCCTATTCCATCACCATCTGTATCTAAATCAACTTCATACTTTTCTGAAATAGATAGATTTGAAGCTAAATTAATGGCTTCTGGATCTTTCCCAATTTCAATTTTTTTAGTATTCACAATTGTTACAGAAATTTCATGTTCACCTTTTTTAGGTTTCCAATCAGCCCACTTTTCTATTAAGCGTCCATTAACTACAGAAAAATCAGATTGCCCGATTGATTCTTTGTTATCAAAAAAATGAACAGTACCTGTAATATCAAAACCAGATTGATTCTGAATAACTGTATAAACACGAACTTCATCACCAGAAAAAAACGGAGTTTTAGAGTACCATAGACCACTAACAAAACCTGCGTTAAGACCGATCTCAGCTGTTACAATACTAAAAGCAAAAAATAAAAATGTTGCTATAAAAAATTTAACTTTCATTCCTTTTATTATACCTGTTCTTATTTTTTAAGAAAAGTTGAGACTGTGTTCTTTATTTTCGTTTCATCATCAAAAGAAAACCATTTAATCCTTTTATCCCGCTTAAACCAAGTCAATTGACGTTTAGCATACTTCTTCTCAGCACGAATCGATTCCTCTATAAATTTATCTTTCGTAATCTTACCTTTTAAATAGAAAACTAAATATTTATGAGCTAGGCCAATTTCAGAAAACCTTTTATAGGTTAAACCAGCTTGATGAAGTCTTTTTGCCTCAGTAATAATCCCCAGCTTTATCCTTAATAAAAATCTTTTTTCTATTCTCTCCCACAGAATTTCTTTATCAGTCTTAATCCCTATTTGTAAAAATTCCCATTTAGGAAAGTTATCCACAGAATCCTTGGAGGTTGAACCTCCAAGTGAATCGGCTATTTCGATAGCACGAATCAATCGACGAGAATTCTTAAAATCAATGGTCTTTAATCTAACAGGGTTAAGTTTATCCAAAATCAAAATTAATTCTTCTAAAGTTTTAGTCTCTAGTTTAGACCTTAAAACTAAATCTGGTTTTACCTCAGGAAAAATAATTCCATCAACTAGTGATTGAATATAAAAACCTGTTCCTCCACAAATAATAGGTAACTTATTTCTTTTTAAAATATCTTTTATCTGTTTTTGAGCTAACTTCTGAAATTTAGTAACAGTAAAAATAGTTCTAGGATAAACAACATCTAAAAGATAATGAGGGACGCCTTTCATTTCCTTTCTGGTTATTTTGCCAGAACCTATATCTAAACCTTTATATACTTGTCTAGAATCAGCTGAAATCACTTCCCCATTAAATTTTCTAGCCAAATCCACAGCTAAATCACTTTTACCTGATGCTGTTGGGCCTAAAATAATTAAAATCTTGTCTTTCTTTTTTTTAGAATCTATATTTACCATCACTTATTAATGTACACTATTTTCAAATAAAATAAAAAGACCGTCGAGTTTTCTCGACGGTCTTTTTTTATTTTTTATTTAATTAGCCATAAAAAATATTCTTTGTATTAATATATCTAACCCGAGAAAACCAGTATAGGGAACTTGATCCAAATAGATAAAAGATGGCTCTATTTTTGGAACAGAATAGGTTGATTCTAAAGTTACTACTGGTGAATTACCACCTCCACCTCCACCTCCAATAGATAGAGAAACGGAACAAGTAACATCACCGTAGATACCTGTAAAATTAGCTGTATAAGTTGTCGCATCACTAGGTGAAACAGATGTAGAACCAGTTGGACTAACAGAACCAATTCCGTTATCTATCATACCAGAAGTTACATTAGAAGTTGTCCAACTTAAAGTAGAACTAGCCCCCTTAGATATAGTGCTAGGATCCACAGTTAAAGTACAACTTGGTAATGGTGGAGTATCTGATGCTGTTATTGTAGCAGCACAAGTAGCAGTTCCTCCTGCTCCAGTTACTGTCATAGTGTAAGTAGTAGTTGTA
>CAYLHD010000019.1:0-1751 GCA_964383545.1 uncultured Candidatus Saccharibacteria bacterium
GTTCGTGAATCAATCTGAGAAGCTACTTGTAAAGCAATTCTTGTTGGAATGTTAGCTTTGATTAAACCTGTTATGACGTTTACGGATGGTCTCTGTGTTGAAAGAACTAAGTGTATTCCTATAGCCCTACTCATTTGAGCCAGTCGAACGATAACTGCTTCTAATTCTCTTGGGTAGGTTTGCATAATATCAGCTAGCTCATCTATTACGATGACGATATAAGGCATAGTTTCTGGTAAATCTTCAGTGTCGATATCTTTGTTCTTAGTGGCTTTTTCGTAGGCGGGAGTAACTATATTTTCGTGGTAAGACTGAATGTCTCTTACTGAGTGAGATTCTAATATATCATATCTTCTATCCATCTCTTTGACTGCCCATTTAAGAGCCAGGATAGCTTTCTTAGCGTTGGTTACTACTGGAGTGAGTAGGTGAGGGATGTTTTTATATTGAGTCAGCTCAACCCTTTTAGGGTCTATCATTATAAATTTAAGATCGTTGGGAGTTGCTCTATAAAGGAAGGATGTAATTAATGTATGAATGGTGACAGATTTACCTGCACCAGTCGCACCAGCAATCAAAACATGAGGTGCTTTGGCTAAATTAACGAAGTGAGCTTTTCCAGTGATATCCTTTCCAAGGGCCATGGTTAATAATTTATCACTTTGTTTGTATTCTTTGTTTGAGAAAAGTGTAGCTAGTCCAACAATAGTTCTTGTGCTATTTGGTATTTCAATTCCTACTAAAGACTTACCTGGAATAGGAGCTTCTATCCTTAGAGGATGAGCAGCTAAAGCTAGAGACAAATCATTTTGTAATGCTACTATTTTTGATAGTTTAACTCCTTCAGCTGGTTTGAGTGCATATCTTGTTACTGAAGGTCCGATCGAGATTTCATCCATCTCAACATTGATTCCAAAGTTTTTTAGAGTTCTCTTAATAATGTTAGCATTTGCTTTTATATCTCCTACACCTGGTTTACCTTTATCTTTCTCTAATAATGAAAGAGGAGGGAGAATCGCTTTTCTACCAAAATAAGCTAAAGCTTTTTTTGAAAGGAAACCGCTTTTAATTTCCATATCTTTTTCAAATTCACTTTCAGGGTCGATGATTTTTGCTTCTTTATTTTCCTTTTTGGATTTTTTTGGTTTCTCCTCTTCTTCCTCTTCTTCCTCATCTTCATCTAAGTAATCGTAGTCTTCATCTTCATCTTCATCTTCATAATCATCATCCGACTTTTCCTTTTTCCAAAACATTAGACTGCTAAGTTTTAGTTGGATATCAAAGATGACCAGAATTGAAATCAAAAGAATTGCTACTAAAAAAATTAAGCTGATGTAAAAATCAAAAAGTTTTAATAGAGGGATAGAAATAGTTTGACCAACAACTCCACCTTTGTCAGTAAAGATTAGATCAATGATTCCTAAACCGGAGATAAGGAAACTGAATGAACTGATTGTTTTGATCATAGCGAAATCTTGTTTGATTTCTTTCAGAGTTGAGTAAACTAAAATAAATAGAATGGTAGGTAATAAATAATATCCAATACCAAATAAATAGTTGAGGGCTTTATAAAGTTTATCTCCAACTAAACCTCCGTAACCAAAAGCTGATAGTAAAATAAATACAGCTGAAACAAAAAAAATTATAGCGATAATCCCTTGTCTAGTTCCGTCCTTTAATTTTTTTACCTTTACTTCTTTTTGCACTTTTTTTTTCTCCTTTTTTACTTTCTTTTTTTTCATTATTTTCTT
>CAYLHD010000019.1:1851-3089 GCA_964383545.1 uncultured Candidatus Saccharibacteria bacterium
AATAATAAAATTATTTGACAAAGGACAAAAATTAACTATAAAGGACATTTCTCAAGTGATTGATGATTGTGGTGAAAAAACTATTCAAAGAGAATTGGTTTCTATGATGAAAGAGGGTTCTATAAAAAAAGAAGGGGAGAGGAGATGGAGCCAATATTCATTAAAATAAAGAGAGTGTTTAGACTAAAAAAATCTTCTTAGTTTTTTGATTTTTAAAGGTTGATTTGAGGTCTAATTGAGTAAATTAATATGTTTACTTTTTAACACCTTATTTATTGCTTTTTGGGCCATATTGTTATATTATAATACAGTTATATATTGTATTTACTTGTAGAGTTATCCACAAAATTTCTTTGCAACTAGACCAATGCGAGATATAATTTATCAAATGATTTTCCGATTTTAAATTGAACGGGAATTTGTTGGTATTTGCTCATTGAAAAATAGATTCTATCAGAGTAATTTAGAGAAGTTTGCAAAAGAAATTAAGAAATATTTTTTGTAAAATTAAATTTCTGGCAGGATAAATATCCGGACGAAAGGAAAGAAATAAGTTAAAAAATCCGAATACATTGTTACTAAATTCGGTCGTAAATTTAGGCGGTGTAAGAAAATTAATTACAAACGAAATTATTAATTTATTAATTATTAATTTGATGTGGAATTATAGTTTAGAGTCGAAACTGTAAAAAATAATTTCATGTCATTGATCAATTGGTTTCTTAAAACATTAATAGAAATTTTATTAGTTAATTTAATTTTAAGAAATCTCGAATAAAAAATATGAGTATATTTCAACTTAAGAAATCTGCAGCAATAAAATTTGTTTCAGTTTTCGCAGGTGGCGCTATGGCTCTTAGTTTAGTTTTTGGTGGTGCAGTTGCTCCAGCTCAAGCTCAAACAGTAGAAGAGTTGACAGCACTTATTAACGGTTTGCTTGCGCAGATCGCTACATTACAAACACAATTAACAGGAATAGGTGGTGAGACAACAGGAACAGTTTCCTATAGCTTCACAAAAAATCTTTCACAGGGTGATAGTGGAGCAGATGTTTTGAATCTTCAAAAAGTTCTTAACATGAGTGCAGATACACAAGTAGCTGCAACGGGAGTTGGTTCTGCCGGAAATGAAACAGAATATTTTGGTTCATTGACCAAAACAGCTGTGATTAAATTCCAGAACAAATATGTTTCTGAAATTTTGACACCAGTTGGTTTGACAGCCGGAACAGGTTACGT
>CAYLHD010000020.1:0-2854 GCA_964383545.1 uncultured Candidatus Saccharibacteria bacterium
AAATAAAATAAAAAAAGGTGGATTTTACACTTGCCAAAAGCAAGCACAAAATCCACCCCACCTTTTAATAAAAAATCAAAAAGTTAAATAGTCAAAGAATTGAATGTCAGTCCTTCAGACCAGACAACGAACTGAAAAGCCGTGTACCTGATTATTTAGATCGTGAAGAACAGTCGGATAATCAGAATACAAATGACAACTCCAAGCAGTAAGGTCAGACACAGAAGACGACCAAAAATACGTGTAGGTACCAAAACTACAAAAATCACCAACGTCATTAAGACTGTGACAACCGGTATAGAGAATCTTTCCCCCAAAATCCTCTCTCTTAAATAAGTTGAATTGATCATTGGTTGGTATCTTTCTACCAACTTTCTCGGTCTCTCTCATAGCGGCCGACCAACTGAATAACTGCTGACCAATTAACTCTTTTTTAACGCCACCGACGTACTCCCAGATATCCCCTTCTGGGTTTTCAAGATAAACAATATTCTGCTTGTTATGAATACGCTTCCATCCTGAAGAATCAATCCGAAAATTTTCTTCTTCTAATTGAAAAACTTCTAGGGAACAGATCTCAGCATTTTTCTCTTTCATCTCAGTTACCACACAAGTTTCTAATAACCGCATAACACCTTTTCCACCCATTCTTTTCTCCTCTATTCTGTTTTCAAAAAATTTTCCAAGATGAAAAATTCAAACTATCTAACTCGTAATCTACACTAACCTCCCATTTCTTGTCAATTAAATTTTTATTTCAAACCCTTCCTCCATTTCACTTACCACCTTAATTACTATAAAATAAACCGCATTCTATAGTAATCATCTCACCCCACAGACAAAACAGGGGTCCGACCCCTGTTTTTACTTTCACATCTTTATTCAACATCCGACCATTCCATCATTACACTCAAAACAAAAAAAGTGGGTTGGCTTAGCCAACCCACTTTTTCCTTAATACAACCTTCCAAATAAACTAAACTTAATTTCTAATTACCTTATTTCTTCCAAACAAACTTTGTAAACCTCCAACCATATTTAGCAATAAGTAAAGCAATTAATAAATAAATAACTATCTGAATTAACTTAGCTCCAAATGATAACAACTTAACAGAGACACCTTGTAACATACCATTAAATTCATTAACAAAATTCTTTAATTCCCTTTCCCATGAATCTTTAATATATTCTGAATCAATAATTAAGTTTTCATAAACAGCCACCGTAAAAGATGTATATTTTAGTTTATCCAATTGATCAGCTTTCATTTGACTTAACCTATCTAAATTGTTTTTTGTATTTAATCTTTCTGTAGTTAACTTTTCAATTAGAGTTATTTTATCACTAATAATCTTAGCCAAAGTTTCTACATCTCGAGATTTTGTCGCCAATTGTGTAACTTGATCATAGGCTTCTTGAGCATCAGCTAAAGTTTCCTCCACCTGAGCCAATCTCTTGGTTAAGATTTCTTCTTCACTGGTAAAATCATTAATTCTTTTCTTAATACTTTCTGTATTAATATTTAAATCATCTGGTTTTAAATTTCTTACAACCTGCAAAATTTCATCTTCTTTATTTTTTTCTACTTTAAATCTAAAGTTACAAGAATTATCATTCTCATTTGAATTCTCGAAAATAACATAAGGTTTAACTTTTAAATCTTTTATTTCACCACAAACTTTTTCTAGATGAATAGTTTTAATACGAGCAGAATATTCAGTTACTTCAAAATCTTCCGCATCATTACCAGGAATATATCCGTCATTCCAATCAGGCATAATATTCCTCATGGATAAAGACATTTGTGATGAAGCCGATTCTTGATTCATCTTATAACTGTCCCCATCATAACCATAATTACTATTATAACTTGGTGAAATATTAAAAGCAGTTCTAAAAGCAAAACCACCTAAAGAAACTACTAAACCTAAAATCAACAATCCAAAAACTACTACACCAGAAATTTTTAACCCCATCTTTAAATCAAACTTTTTAAACATTGTTTGTAAACTCATATTTTTTTGCCCGACTATTTTTAATAGTTTAAGGTCTTTAATTAAATTAATAATAATTTTTTATTTTCTATAAAAATTATACCATATCCAAAAACCAGCCTGTACAGACTAAAATGTTAATTGCTTCTCATAATTGACAAAAAATAATAAAAGAAAGGAGGTAAAATTTAAGTTCAATTTTCAAAAAATCTAAAAACTTAAAAGCAAAGGAGATCAACAATGAAAAAGTATCTGATTATTCTGTTTTGCATGGCTTTTATCCTCGCATTTTCAAACTCGGCATTCGCCAAAAACGACAAACAGCAGTGCACCACTATTCAAAGTGGTGAGCTCTTTAATTCGGCCGACGATGTCATCACCACCGGCTACGATGAATGGGGCTATAATTACCAAGCCCACCTTTTTAACGGAATGTACTGTGACTCCTACCGCGACGCTGCCTGGTGTCAGGAATATACTGACGTTGAATTATTGATGAAGTGGAATGACGCCTGGATGTCCAACAAGGACTGCGACGGCGACGGTCTTTTGGACAAACATTACGGTTATAATTCCTATATCGGTTCCGGTGCCTGGCTTACCAACCATCAATCCGGTTGGGTTGAGGTAAACGGTAAAATGCTCAAATGGACCTATTTTACCAAGATTGTGGCAGCACCAGCAGATGCCCATGTAAAAGGGGGGTATTGGTACACTATTGACGGTATTGAAATAGGGGCTGTCCTTTGGGAAGCATTTGCAATAATTCAGGAGATCTCCAATGATCCGTCTTCCGGAGAACACGGCTTGAATTAACTCTTGAGATGCAACTTGTAAACTTGGCGTGGTGTTAAGTAATT